>JACQEN010000252.1 GCA_016200585.1 Deltaproteobacteria bacterium | reverse complement strand
GTACAGCACCGTGACGCCTGAAATGATCGCCGCCGAGATGGAAATGCTGGCCGCAATCAGACGTCTACAATGTTCGACGTACGACTCCTGATCGGCTCGATCCAGCATCGATATACCTCGCACGCTCCCCGCCACTACAGCATGCAACGCTAGCTCAAGCAAAACCCGTTCGGTTGATTTGGCGTGTCGTCGGAGAATCCAAAGCCTTCGGCGCTCAAGCTCGGCGTAGAACTTTGCCGGCCCGCGAGGCACGATCGAACGTGCCGTTGCGGACGACGATCTGGCCGTTCAAAACGACTGTCTCGATACCCGACGGCGAGCGGTTCGGCGCTTTGCGCGTGGTGTTGTCGCCGACGACGGCGGGGTCGAAGACAACGAGGTCAGCCGCCAGGCCGGCGGCAATGCGTCCGCGATCGCGCAAGCCGAAGCGCGCCGCCGAGGCACTGGTCATGCGTCGAATGGCTTCCGGCAAGGTGATCAGCTTGAGCTCGCGTACGTAACGTCCGAGCACGCGCGGGAAGTTACCGTAGCTTGCCGGATTGTCGAAGCCGTTGCCGGTGAGAATCGTGTCGGCTTCGAAGCAGGTGAGCGGATGCTGCAGTACCTTGCGCAGGCTTGCTTCCTCGCCGTCGCGGCCACTGTAGTTCCAGTTCATGATGCGCGTCTGACTGCCGAGCTCCTGCACCAGGTCGAGGTATGTTTCGGTGGCGCTGGCGCCACGGTCGGTCGCGATCTCGGCGATGGTCATGCCTTGGTAGTGCACCTTCGACTCATCCGGCGCCCACAGGATCTGCGTGTCCTCCCACCGCATGCCCAGGGCGGGCAGGACCCAGCGGAGTGTTCCGGCAACACGCTCCCGCTGTTCCGGATCGCTGGTTGCCTCCTTCAAGTTGGTCAGCGTCCATGGCGGCATGAAGACGACCAGCGTGGTGTTGCCGCCGACGTACGGGAAGGCGTCGCAGCCGATGTCGATCTCGCTTGCCAGACGATCGAGATGCTCGAGAGCGCGATCGGTCGTCGGCCAGGTCTTGTCGCCGACGAAGATCAAATGCGAGTGCTGGACCTTCACCCCGTGCGCCCGGCCGACGGCTGCCGTTTCGTCGAGGGCGTGGATGTTGGACGGCACCTGATCCGGATCGTCGAGGCGACCCAGCGCGATGTAGCTGCGGGCGTGCGACGTGTACGTGGCGTTGCGTTCCTTGAGCGGGGCGGTGATGCCGACGAGCTCGTCGGTGTCGGCGAAGACACCCGGCGCGTAGCCGAGCCCGGTGGAGAAACCGATAGCTCCTTCGTCGAGCGCGGCACGCAGCAGGTCGGCCATCGCGGCGATCTGCTCGGCGTTGGCAGCCGCTTGCGAAGAGCCCATTGCGGCGACACGCAACGTTCCGTGGCCAACCAGCTGGGCGATATTCAACGCCACACCGCGTTGCTCGAGGGCGTTGAGAAAACTGCCCATGCTCGACCAACCGTAGTCGAGGTCGTGATCGTGCAACATGCGCCCGACCAACGGCAGCAGCTTGCTGTTGCTCGGCAAGTACGGCGCCGGCGAGCAGCCGCAGTTGCCGCCGACCATGGTTGTCATGCCCTGCTCGACCAGCGGCGCCAGGACATCGCCGTGCTCCGGCAAAGGCGCGACCCAATCGCTGTGCGAGTGCATGTCGATGAAGCCCGGCGCAACGACCTTGCCGGTGCAATCGATCTCCTCGGCGCCCTTGACGTCGGCAAGCGAGTCCACCGCTTGGATACGCCCACCCGTGACGGCCACGTCGCCGTGTGTCGGGTTGCTGCCGCTGCCGTCGATCACGGTTGCGTTGCGGAGAATCAGATCGCAGTCCATGGGCTCACCTCGGAGCAAACCATGACATGGATGCACGGATCGGCCAACTGAGGTGAGCGATCGCGGCGTCACGTCCAACCGCGATGCCTGCAGAGGTTGGGCGTTGGACGCCCTTACGCACGCTCGGCGCTGCGTTTGTCCCACAGCCGCGACAGCGGCAACTCGGCGGCTTCGAAGGGTTCGGCGTGAACGTGATCCTCGTCGCCGTGCTTTGCAATCAACGTCCACTTGCCGTCGCTCAATTTCAGCACTTCGATCGTCCGAACCATCGGGTCCACCAACCAAACATACCCAATGCCGTGGTCGGCGTAGATCGGTAGCTTGCGCAAGCGATCGTCGTTTGCCGTCGACGGCGAACGAACCTTGCAGACCCAGTCGGGCTCGATCACGAACGGGCCCTTTTCGGGAAGCTCGGGTAAACGACTGCAGCGCCAGCCGGCCAAGTCGGGCACCAGGATGTTCTCGCCAAGCTGAATCTCCGGTTCGTCGAGGATGACCCAGCCGCCCTGACCGCCCATCCCCTCGTCGAACTCCGTATTGAGGAGAGCGCCCAAGCGTGAGGCGACGAGCGCGTGTCGTGGCGCCGGTCGCGGATGCACATGCAGCTCGCCCTCGATGATCTCGCCGACAACCCCTTCGGGCAATGCTTCAATGTCGGCGTAAAGAACCGGCTTGCGACGAGCCGAAGCGGACGAACTCATAGCTTCAATCTACTGCATGGGTGGTTTTAGTGCCACCTCGGGTATGTCGAACTGTGCGTCGACGGTGTGCTCACCGCCCGCGACTTTGATGTACAGTGAACCATCGTAGAACCAACCGGAGTCCATGGTCTGAAAATCTTCCATCGTGCTGGCTCTCGGAACGGTGGAACCGTTGTCGCTGACGTTGGGAGCCTGGGATGTTGGGACTCCCGGGAATTGAAGAGATGACAACTCGAAGATGGCGCCCGATTGAAAATCGGTTCCCGGCTTGTACGTCAGGGTGATCGGATAGAACGGAGCGCCAACAACGTCGAACTTCTGACCAAGCACCGTCCCATCGAACAATCGGAAGGTTGAGGTGCTGCTATAAGCAATTGGCTTTAGTACCTCGGGTAGCACCCGCGCGTACACCAAGCCCGGCGTGGTCGCGTAGGAATCCACGCGTTCCACATCCGAGGTTGCTGCAATCGCATCAATCGTAGGACGCAGCAGTGGAATGATACTGCCGGCACGTTGAAACAGCGGGAGCGTGTCGAGTGGAGCTTCTACCGTGATCGTTCCGTTGACGCGTTCACCGGTCCACCAGTTGACCCAATCCCCCGGTGGGAGGATCACTTGCCGCTGCCTCTGCCCGCGTTCGACCACCGGCGCCACCAGCAGATCGTCGCCGAGCAGGTATTCGTCCCACGGGTGTTGGCCGAGCTCGGGGTAGGCGAGGCCCACCGGACGCTCGATTGGCCGTCCGTCCTGCGCGATGCGTTGGGCGTACGTCCACACGTAGGGCCACAGGCGCAGGTGCAAGCGCGTGTAGCGGCGGTACCAGTCGAGCATCTCGGCATCGAAGCCGTTCTCCGGCGTCGGCTCCCAGGCGACGTCGTTGGTGCTGGTGCCGATCTCCATGACACTCGACAAAGCGGTCTGCTCGAACCAGCGTGTGAACAATTCCTTGTCAGGCGGCGAGTGGCGGTAGCCGCCGGTATCGGAAGCATAGAACGGGAAGCCCGATGCGCCGAGGCCGATGCCGGAGATCATCGAGGCGGGTAGGCCACCGACGGCGACGTACGACGTGTTACCATCCTGCACCACCTCGCGATGCTTGGCGAAGCTGGCGTCGAGGTCACCGGGCCAGATGATCGGTCCGTTCCGCTGATCGCCGTACGCGCCATGCCGGCACAGCAAGAAGCCGCCGTCGGCCGGCAGCGTTTCGGCGTAGACGCGATGATAGAACAGCTGAAACTTCTCGTGCATCGTGCGCTCGTCGCTGCCGTCGGCAAAGCTCCAGACGTTGCGCGCGCTCGACAAGCCGGCGACGACATCTTCGCCGTAATCGAGCTTGAAGCCTTCGATGCCGGCATCGGTGTACATGTGGATCAAGCTTTGCCACCAGGCAAAGGCGTCGGGATTGGTGAGATCGATCGGCCGTCCCCAGCCGTTGAACAAGATGCTGGAGTGCGGCGGATAGAAGCCGTGCTGCGCAGCGTAGTCGCGCAAGGTCTTGGTCGCCGGGCTCATGCGATCAAGATACGGCGTGTGCCACAGTGCCATGCGCAGGCCGAGCTGATGCGCCAGGGCGACCATGTGCGGCGGATCGGGGAACTGCGGCGGGTTGAAGTCGAAGGTGTTGACGCCGCTGGCATAGGGCCGATCGATCCACACGGCGGTCGTTGCCAGGTCGAGGTCGCGGAGGGTGTTCAAGTCGTTTTCGAACTGTGTCTGGTCGCGGTTCTCGTCGCGCCAGATCCACGGACCCAGCGCCCAGCGCGCCGGCAAGCGCGGAAAGCCGGTGACCTCGTAGTAGTGCTTGGTGACGTCGAGCGGATGCTCGGCGGCGAAGAGGTGGAACGTCAGCCCCTGGCTCGACGCCGAGCCGGTTCCAAATGTTGCTTCGACCAGATCGTTCGCCTGTCGTGCGACGTCGAACGTGCCCGGATAGTACGTCTCGACGAACAACCCCCAGCCTTTCGTGCCGATGAGGAACGGAATCGGCACGTGCGCTTCGTTGTAACTGCTCTCGATTTGCGTATCGAGCTCGATCTGCATGGCGCGTAGCTTGCCGCGATGATTGACGTCGTCGAAGTACTCGCCGAGCCCGTAGAAGCCTTCGCTGGCGTCGGCGCGCGGGCGCAGGCGGAAGTAGGCGACCGGATCCGAGCCGGTCGGTTTCCACTGCAAGACGAAACGACCGTCGCCGCCGAGTTGCACGTCGAGCTGTGCGCTTTGACCTTCCTCGTAACCGAGGCGGGCGACGAAACGGCCCGCTTCATCGACGGAGCTCACGGAAGCGCTGACCACGGAGAGCCAGCGCAGGCCGGGCGGCCTTTGGTCGGGGCCGGCAACGTAGAGCGAGTACGGGTCGTAGCTGCGTGGTTCTTCGAGCTTGTCGACGCGCCCGAGTTGCAAGCCATCGGCGGGGAAGGTGAGCAGCGGCGTCGCGCCGTTGCCGTACAACGTCAGAGCGCGAATCGTCGGATCAAAGACGACGGAGAAGCGGCCGCTCGAGACTTCTACGGGCGCCGCCGTTGGTACAGCGGTTGGCGTCGACGTCGATGTACGGGTTGCGGTTGGCGTGCTGGAGGGGCTTGCAGTCGGGCGATTGGTGGCGACGAACGTCGATGTGGATGTCGGCTGCGTCGTCGGCGCGAAGGTCGCCGTCGATGCTTGGGTTGCGGTCAGGGCCCGGGTCGGGCTCGGAGTCGGAACCGTCGCGGTGTCGCTGCCGCCGCAAGCCGACAGCAGGAGAAACACGGTGGCGAGGAGAGCGCGGAGTCGAGCTGACATGGCCGCAGGGTATAGTACGCGGCGCTTCGCGACGGCAAGAAACGTCTTCCCTTGCATTGACGTAGCCGGCGGGCTTTCGTACGACCGTCGTAGAACTTCAGCGGAAGGAAAGACCAGGCATGGATCCGAAAGATTGCACTCTCTACAGCGGCGGCTTGAAGGGGGCGGAAGCGGCCTTCGGTGCGGCCGCCGAGCGCCAAGGCATCGACGAGGTGACGTTCACCTTCGAGGGGCATCCGATCGAGCACGCGCGCGGCGTGCGGGTGCTGACGCATGAAGAGCTGCTCAAAGGAGACGTCAGCCTGGCGTACGTTTCCAAGCTCATGCACCGCCATTTCCCGGAGACCGATTACTTCAAGAAGGTCCTGCAGACGATCTGGTACCAGGTCAACAACGCGCAAGAGATCTACGTCGTCGGCAAGATCCTCGATGACGACACGGTGATGGGCGGCACGGGCTGGGGCGCCGAGTTTGCCAAGCTGTGTAACAAGCCGCTGTATGTGTTCGATCAGGACAAGAACGGCTGGCAACGCTGGACCGGCGCGGCCTGGGAAAAATGCACGCCGACGATCACGCATCCGCACTTCTGTGGCACCGGCACGCGCCACCTGAACGACAACGGCCGCAAGGCGATCGACGAGTTGATGAAGCGCTCGTTCGGAGCCTGAAGCAAAGGCAAGAGCGCGGGCGCAGGGGCGTCGAGAATTGGAAGACACGTTTTGGCCGGTTGTTCCTTGACGTCCGCCCCATGTCCCCGCGAACCCGCAGCGAATTGGACTCCGCCGAATCCGAGCAGAGCCCAGACAACACGCGTTTTGTAGCTTCCGTTTAGCGAGCACGCGTGTTCTAGTTGCAGCGGTCTCGCTTGCGATGGTCCCCGCCTGGAGGGCGAGACTGGGGGGAAGGGCTCGCGGCTATGCGTTTCACCGACCAGCTGTTGTTTGTGCCGTTGTTTGCTCTCGTCGTCGCGTTCGGCCTCGCCCGCGCGGACGATTCGTCGCATCCCGTTCTCGCTGTTGACGGCTCATTCTCGGGAGGCACTTCCACCGTGAGTGCGTTTGACCCCGATTCTCGCAATCATTGCCTCTCTTCCGACGGCCGTATTGCCACCGTTGCACGGTTGAGCACAGGAACAGAAGGACTGATTTGCGTAGACGCCGGCGGACCACACTTGATTGTCGAGAGTGGCGAGCCGGATCCGTTCGGCGATCGGTTCGAATCGTTTTCCCAGTGCAGTTTTGCAGACGACGGGTCGCTTGTTTTTGCCGGCCGAGTCGATCGCGAGGGAACCGGGCAGGATTCCGTCTACCGCGCTGGAGGCTCGAGCGTCGTTCGGTTGTTTGGAGACTACGACGTCGTGAGCAACGGCACGACGATCGAAGATTGGGGGACGAACGTCACGTTCACGACCAACAGCCGAGGTCACGTTCTGGCCAACGCTCGCGCCCGCGGCGAGGGATTGTTTCTCGAGCGCGATGGTGCCCTCGAAGCGGTTCGCTACGCGGCAGCGGCACAATGGGCCCTCAGCGACAGCGACGCAGTCGTTGTTCTCGACAGTAGCATCCTGCAGCTTTGGGGAATTGGCACCATCTCGGCTGTCGTGAGCAGTGAAACGCTTGCGGGAGGGCCGTACCGCTATTTGACACAGCTTGCAGTTGGCGGCGATCTGGCTCTCTTCAGGGCGGCGGGACCAGATGGGACAGCCGATCGCGAGTTCGTCTTCCGCGTCGGTGATGCAGGGCCGCAGGAGATCCCGGCTCTGCCGGCGGATGCTGAAATCTTGCAGGTCACTCCCGGCGGGGAGTTGCTGATACGAGCAGGTGGGCACTATTCGCGACGTGCGACGCAGTCCGCTGATCTCAGCCCCATTGCAACGGAGCCCGACGTTTCCGTATTCGGCATCAACGACCGCGGCAACGCCGCCTTCAACGGTTCGAGTGCAATACGTCTTTCTGGCCCGCAGCCCGATCCTCAGGCCCACTGCCCCGTACGCCCTAGCCCCGGAAGTCAGCCGTCTCGATCGCCAACCCCAACGCGGACACCGGCGTCCACACCGACCGCCATTCGGGGAGAGGCTGCGGTTCGCGCCTACGCTGTCGATGCTGCTGCCGACAGCGTCGTCGTCATCGATACGGCGACACTGCAACCAATCGCACGTGTCGATGCGCCGCACTCGCCACGTGCCTTGGTCGTGTCGCCGGATGGCAGTCGAATTTTCGTCCTGGGCGACCTCGAACTGGGTGTCATCGACGCAGTTCACCTACAACTGCTGCGTCGAATACCGTTGGACAACCAGGCGCGGCATCTCCTGGCTTCGCCTGACAACGTTCACGCCATCGTCGACAGCTGGCCGGGGATATTGGGCCGTGTGCGAATTGCCTTCGTCGACGGCGACACTGGCGTGATCACGAGTCGAATCACGGGTGCCAGGGAGAAGATCGCTGCGATCAGCCCGGACGGGGCAACGCTCTTCGCCTTCTCGACCGCCGGCGATCCTTGTCGTTCGACCTCAAGCCTTCACTCTATCGACGCGGCAACCGGCAACGTCCTCAACAGCGCCGACATTGGTCAGGACGGAGTCAGTGCCGCCGTGAACACCGCCGGAACCCGTGTCTACAGCGTCGACAACTGCACGCATCAGGTATCAGCCGTCGACCTTGCCACGTTTGCGAGTGTCGCGACGTATCAACTGGAGTACCAACCCACCCGCATTTCGGTCGCGCCCGACGACAAGTATGTCTACGTGGAGCACTATTCGGGGTACGTTTCGGCGATCAATCTGTTTTCCGGAACCGTGACGACCGTCTATGTTGGCGGCGGAACGGGTGGGCTCGCCGTCACTCCGGACTCGCGGTTCGCTTTCTTCACCTTGGGGTCGAAGATCGAAGTTCTGGACTCCACGACCAACTCGATCGCTCACAGCATCGATCTCATCAGCAACTTTAGCGACATCGCCATTGCCAAAGCGCCGGGCGAGAATGTGCCATCCCCAACGATCTCTCCGAGTCGACCGCGCTTGTATTTCGATCCAGTTGCCGGCGTTCCTGGCGATGACATTCCCCTTACGATCAATTTCGACAGCGCCGGCACGAACGTCGAGGCGATCGACGTAACCCTCTCTACGGGCAGCAATTCTCCTCTCCTTCCCGATCCTTCGGGGTTGGCCGATTGTCGTCTAGCGCCAGAGTTGGAGCTGTCCGCGCAATTGGAGCGCGGCGGTGACTGCCGCAACACCTGCCTGCGCACCCAATTGCAAGTGAAATCTCTTCCAGGGAACCGACTCCCTGATCATGGACCGTTATTCACTTGCACGGCGAACATCGGTCCACGGGTCCAGGGTCCGCTCCCACTGATCCTGTTCCCCGCGGTAGCTCTATCCGATGCTGACGAGGAGTTTCCCGTTGCGACGGAGGACGGCGTCGTTCTGCTGTTGTCTCGCGACAACGCTACCCCGCGTGCCACCCGCACTCCTTGGCCGACTTTGACGCCGCAGCCCACATATAGCCCGACAGCGACTCCAGAGCCGGTCGTGATCGAAGCTCGATCGCTGAATCTAGTCGCGGGGGATTCCGGCCATCTCACCGTTGTCTTGCATACGCATGGCTCTAGTGTCGCCGGCATTCAGAACGACCTCAGCTTCTCCGCAGATGCTGCGGTTGCTGGTGCCAGCGGCAAGCCTCTTTGCAGCGTCAACCCGGCGATCAACAAGTCGAACTCGACCTTCACGTTCCTCCCCAGCGGTTGCGGTTCCGAAGCCGAGCCCTGTACGCGCGTCCGAGCCATCATCCTGTCTTTCGAAGACGTCGCCATGATCGCCGATGGTTCGGAGGTCTATAGCTGTACCGTTCGCGGCGCTGATCATTCGGGTCTTTTCCCGATTCAGGTGACGCGCGCCTTCGCGAGCGACGCGCGAGGGGCGTCCTTACCTGCGCTTGGGATCGACGCAGAAATCGTCGTCGGAATGCCAGCGGCGACGGCGACTCAATTGTCGACCGCTGGCCCCGCAGCGACGAGCGACGGCGGCAATGACACGGCAGGTGGGAGCGGTTGCAATGTCGTACCTCCGAGCCACGTCTGCGGCACCATGTCCCTTTGGCTGCTGCTACCGCTGCTGCGGCGTCGTAGACGTTAGAACCTGGTTTTCACTCTGTTGCCAAAGGCGACACCTGCGGCACAAACAGCCGTGGCATTTCGCCCCGTTTCCTGATGACAACCGTTGTCTCCGCGAGTTGTCACCTCCGTCGATGCCACGTCTGAAGCGAGCGTTGCACGCAGCGGCTCCGATCTTGCAGTTCCTGGCAAGCGCGCTGACGGCGCTGCGCAGCGTTGCTCGGGCGTAGACGAAGAGGAGGAATTGTAACGTGTCGAAAACTAGCTTTGCAACGTGTTTGATTGCCTCCGGGGTATTCGGCGTCCTGACCTTGGCGACGGTTGCCAAGAGTGCGGCGGCCACTCCGACCCCGGCACCGAAGGAGCAAGCGGTGAAATGTGCCAAAGGCTGCTTAGCAAACCTGAAGGGGTGCATGGTTGCCGCGCATGGTGCCGACAAGACCTGCAGAGCTGCTTGCCCGCAGGTTCCGCAGAACTGCGGCAAGCATCAACCGCAACACGACACGCCGCAGTGCCTCGCAGTGCAACAGGCAGCTAGCGTATGCCTCGGGCCCTGTCGGGATGCGCGCACGGAAGCAAGTGTGGCTTGTTACGATGACCTCGCCGGTTGCTTGGTGGATTGCGGCGTTTCGCCGGCGCCTCCAACACCGACAGCCACGGCGCCTTGAATCGAAACAATGTGGTACAAGTCGATCCGACACATTGGGCGCATCATCGAGATTGGGCGAGGAGCTAGCTTGGTCGCCATCGTAATGCTTGCCGCCGCGACGGCGCAGGCGCGACGCACACCGGCTCCCGTGAGTCCGGGTCTTCAGGCAACTCCGACGCCGACGCGGACACATCACCACCACGGGTCGCCTACACCGACTGCGACCGCCGGAAGCTCCTCGCTCGTACCGCCGCCTACCTCGAAGCCAGTGGTTCGCAGCACGCCAACTCCGCTTCCGTCGTTGCCGCGACCTGCCGCCACGGCACCAGCCAACGCACACGCAACTCTCGCGTTGGTGATGACGCCGACGGCCACTGCCACGCGCATGCCAGTGCTTCTGCCAACCGGTCAACAGACGGGCGGCAGCGCCGCCGTAACAGGCAACGGCTCGGCAAGCGGGTGCGCCGTTAGCGGATCACGGCCGTCCGGCGCTGCGACGATCGCGTTGCCTCTGCTCCTGCAACTATGGCGACGCCGGCGCCGACATCGAGCCGGGTAGCGACCGATTTCTTCTCAATAGCAACGATGCGAGGCAGTTAACCCTAATCTGACGAAAGATTTCACCGCAAAGGCGCGAAGACGCAGAGAAGAGAAGGCTCAGGGTGTGAAATGGCCGGAAACGGAGAGCTCATTTTCAATGGGCTTTGATTTGCCACACTCGGTGGTTTGGCGAGCTGCATTCTCTGCGCCTCGG
>JACQEN010000251.1 GCA_016200585.1 Deltaproteobacteria bacterium | reverse complement strand
TCGACAACGTAGTCGACTTCCTCCTCGGTGTTGAAGCGACCGAGGCCGAAGCGGATCGAGGTATGCGCCAAGTCTTCACCAACCCCTAACGCCTTGAGCACGTACGACGGTTCGAGCGTCGCCGAAGTGCAGGCCGAACCGGACGACACGGCGATGTCCTTCAACCCCATCAAAAGAGACTCGCCTTCGACGTAGGCAAAGCTGACATTCAAATTTCCAGGCAGGCGGTTGGTTGGATGTCCGTTCAAGTACACCTCGTCGAGCTGATCGAACAAACCGCGATGGAGCCGTTCGCGCAGGCGCAGAAGCTGCGCAACTTCGGATTTCATCTCCAGGCCCGACAGCTCGCAGGCTTTCCCCAGGCCAACGATGCCAGTCACGTTGAGTGTCCCCGAACGCAGGCCGCGCTCGTGGCCGCCGCCATCCATCTGAGGGATCAGACGCACGCGCGGGCCCTTCGAACGCACGTAGAGGCCGCCGCAGCCCTTCGGGCCGTAGATCTTGTGAGCCGAGAACGACATCAGGTCGATGCCCATTGCTTCGACGTCGACGGGAATCTTGCCGACCCCCTGCGTCGCATCGGTATGGAAGATGATCCCCTTCTCCTTGGCGATCTTGCCGATCTCGCGCACAGGATGGATCGTACCGATCTCGTTGTTTGCCTGCATGATCGAGATGAGAATCGTCTTGTCGGTGATGGCTTTGAGCACGTCGTCTGGATCGATGCTGCCGTCTTTGGCGACCGGCAGATAGGTCATCTGAGCCAACCCCTTGCGCTCGAGGGCTTTGCAGGTGTCGAGCACGGCCTTGTGCTCTGTGACCGCGGTGATGACGTGGTTGCCCTTGTCTTTGTAGAACTCGACGGCACCCTTGATTGCCAGGTTGTCCGACTCCGTAGCGCCACTCGTGAAGATGATTTCCTTCGATTTGGCATTGATCAGACGCGCGATCTGTTCGCGCGCCGCATCGACGCCCTCCTCAGCCTCCCAACCAAACTGATGATTACGGCTCGCCGCGTTCCCAAACTTATCGGTGAAATAGGGCATCATCGCTTCCAACACCCGTGGATCCATCGGCGTGGTTGCGTGATTGTCCATGTAGATCAGCCTTCCCATCGTACCCTCCCCGAGGCGGTGCCTCGGTCGCTTCCATATGAATTCACAAAGATTTCGGTTTGTCTCGGCCTTGTTGACGCCAGCCTTTCAGCACTTGAGCACCCGCCGTGCATCAATTCAGACCTAATTGGTCTATTATCGACGGGTCAACACTGTGTCAAGCGGCCCGGCTAGGGAAGACGCTACGCAAAAAAGAGCCCGTATATGAGCTCGCAACGTCGAGCAGGACCTCGGGAGAGCCGGTTGCAACGACCCGGCCGCCGCCGTCGCCACCTTCTGGGCCGATATCGATGACGAAATCGGCGGTTTTGATCACATCGAGGTTGTGTTCGATAATCACGATCGTGTTGCCCGTATCCGTCAACCGCGACAGCACACCGAGCAAGCGGCGAATATCGTCGAAGTGCAACCCCGTCGTGGGCTCATCCAGAATGTAGAGCGTCTTCCCGGTGGCCCGTCGGCTCAGCTCCTTCGCCAACTTGATGCGCTGCGCCTCACCACCCGACAACGTTGTTGCCGACTGGCCGAGATGAATGTAGTCCAAGCCGACGTCGCGCAGGGTTTCCAGCTTACCCCGAATCGGCGGAATGGCAGAGAGAAATTCCAGCGCCTGGCCGACGGTCATCTCGAGAACATCGGCAATGCTCTTACCCTTGTATTGAACTTCCAACGTTTCGCGGTTGTGGCGACGGCCGTGACAGACTTCGCACGTGACGTAGATGTCGGGCAGGAAATGCATCTCGATCTTGATCAAACCGTCACCCGCACACGCCTCGCACCGCCAGCCTTTGACATTGAACGAGAAGCGGCCTGGTTCGTATCCACGCACTCGCGCCTCGGGAAGTTGCGCGTACAAATCTCGCAAGTGCGTAAACAGTCCGGTGTACGTCGCCGGGTTGGAGCGCGGAGTTCGGCCAATCGGCGCTTGATCGATGTCGATTACCTTGTCGAGCAGCTGCCAGCCGTTGATCTCGCGATAGGATCCGGGCTTCTCTTTGGCGCCATAGAGTTTCTGCGCCAAGGACCTGTAGAGTGTGTCGATGATCAGTGAGCTCTTCCCCGACCCGGAAACTCCGGTCACGCAGGTCATCGCCCCCAACGGAATTTCGACATCGATGTTCTTCAGATTGTTGTGACAGGCGCCTTTGACGCTCAGCGACCACCCGTTCCCCGGCCGCCGAATCGTCGGAATCTCGATTTGCAGCGCCCCGGACAGGTATTTCCCGGTCAGCGACTTGGGATTGGCTGCGATCTCCGCGGGCGTGCCCTTGGCAACAATGTGTCCACCGTGAACGCCAGCACCGACTCCCATGTCGATCACGTAGTCTGCCGCCAGGATGGCGTCGCGATCGTGCTCGACGACCAACACTGTGTTGCCAAGGTTACGCAACCGTTTCAGCGTTTCCAGCAGCTTGTCGTTATCGCGCTGATGCAAGCCGATCGATGGCTCGTCGAGAATATAGAGAACACCAACCAAGCTCGACCCGATTTGCGTCGCCAAGCGGATACGCTGCGCCTCGCCGCCGGATAGGGTCGCGGCCGGACGCTCGAGGCTCAGATAGTCGAGCCCGACGTTAGTCATGAAACCGAGCCGCTCGACGATCTCCTTAAGGATGCGCCGCGCGATCTCCTTCTCCTGCGAGCTCAGCGGCAGATTGTTGAAGAAACAGAGGGCATCCTTGACCGACATTTGAGCGGTCTCGGTAATCGACTTGCCGTGGACCTTCACCGCCAACGCTTCGCGCTTCAAGCGCGCCCCGTTACATGCCTCACACGGGCGCGCGTTCATGAATCGTTCGAGCTCTTCGCGCATCCATTCCGAATCCGTTTCTTTGAAGCGCCTCTGCAGGTTGGCAATCACCCCTTCAAAGCTGCGGCGAAACTCGTAACGGCGATTGCCCTTTTCGTAGAAGAAGGTGATCTCGTCTTCGGTGCCATTCAAAATGGCGCTGCGCGCCTTTGCCGACAACTTTTTCCATGGAGTGTCGAGATCGAAGCGGAAGTGGCGTGCCAGCCCGTCGAGGACGTCTTGTTTGAAATTACCACCGCTCTTTTTCTCCCAAGGTGCAATGGCTCCTTGAGCCAATGAGAGATTCTCGTTGGGGACGATCAACTCGGGATCGAAGTACATCGACGTCCCAAGGCCGCTGCAGGTTGCACATGCACCATGCGGATTGTTGAAGGAGAACATCCGCGGCGTCAGCTCCGGATACGAAATGCCGCAAACCACGCAGGCAAATTTCTGGCTGACCAGAATCTCCTCGGCCACGCCGTCCGGACCGTCGCCAAGGACTTCGAACTTGGCGACCTCCTCGCCGTAACGGAAGGCCACTTCGATCGAATCGGCCAGTCGCTTTTCGATACCCGGTCGCAACACCAGGCGGTCGACGAGAATTTCGATCGTGTGCTTGACGTTCTTTGCCAAGGAGATGTCATCCGCAAGGTCGCGCAGCGCACCGTCAATTCTCGCGCGCACGAACCCCGCTTTGCGCAGATCGGCAAGCTCCTTGCGGTACTCGCCCTTTCGGCCGCGAGCGATCGGTGCCAGCACGTGGACGCGGCTGCCCTGCGGCAGCTGCAAAACCCGATCGACGATCTGCTGGACCGTCTGCGCCGTTATCTCGCGGCCGCAGTTGTAGCAAAAGGGCTTGCCAACGCGTGCAAACAGCAGGCGCAGGTAGTAGTATATCTCGGTAACGGTCCCGACCGTCGATCGTGGGTTGCGACTCGTCGTCTTTTGCTCGATTGAGATGGCCGGCGACAGACCTTCGATCGAATCGACGTCCGGCTTGTCCATCTGCTCCAGGAACTGCCGGGCATATGCCGACAGCGATTCGACGTAGCGGCGTTGCCCCTCGGCATAGATCGTGTCGAAAGCCAGCGACGATTTGCCGGAGCCCGATAGCCCGGTGATTACCACAAGCTTGTCGCGCGGGATTTCAACCGAAATGTTCTTGAGGTTGTGCTCTCGGGCACCGGTGATGACGATGTTCTGGGCCATACGAACAGAAGGCGAACCTGCCGCTGCGGCGAGCCGATGTCAAGCGACCTCGCCGCAGAGCCCTGTCCACATGTTTCCTGGTTCTCACTTCAGAGCACTTCGGTGCTCATCACGAGTACCGCGACGTTTCGGCTTGAGCCGGAATCCGACCGCCGGCCGCGCAGAAGACACGATTCAGCGGCACAACTCGACCGCGGCACACTTGCTGCACAAGCCAAGACGATCGAGGCAACGCATCAGACGACAGGGAAAGGACGACCATGAACGACGATCGCATCAAACTCGGGGTGCTGTGGAAGAACGTCAGCCAGAAAGGAAACAAACCGTATCTCTCCGGACGCGTCCAGGAGGAGAACATCGACGAAGCGGTAGGGCTGCTGAAACGCGGCGGGCGCCTGCTCATTCTCAGCAACCAGAAGCGGCCGGACAAGAAGGATCCTGACTGCGTCCTCTTTGTCGTCCCCGATCGCTCGCAAGCCGAAGCCGCACCCGAATCCCCACCACCACCAACTCGCGGTAACCGTCGATCGAACGAATCTCCATTCCCCTGAGGCGTCGTCGAGCGGCTCCGGCTGGCGTACCGACACAGGGTTGTTCGCAGCCCAAGTCGGAGCCTCGCGAACGCTTTTGGCGCGGCAGAGAAGTGTATTGCGGAGGTAGCCAGCACTACGATATCCGCAGTGTGGATATCCGGGTGCGATGAACATTGTCGACGAAGCTGGGATGTTGATCCGCTTGGCGCGCTGGGGCCTTGCGATGGCGCGTCATGACACGCGCTATCCGAGCCCGGTACCGGACAATCCGAAGTTCGTAACGCCACGCGCCGCAGTGGAATCGATCGCCGATGGCGCAGTCGTGGCCGCTTCGGGTTTGGGCGCACATCAGCGCGCTTGCATTCTCTACTGGGCCTTGCGCGACCGCTTCGTGGAAACGCACCATCCGCGACACTTGACCCTGGTCAACATCGGCGGTCACGGCAGTCGTGGTTTGCTACCCGGGACACTCGACGAGCTCGCCAAGCCTGGGCTGTGCACGCGCTTCATCACCAGTCACTTCGAGACGTTTCGCGCCTTCCAAGATCTCGCGGCGGCGGGGAAGTGCGAGCTGCAGTGCATTCCGCTCGGCATCGTGGCACTCCTCTACGACGCCCTGCGCCGTGGTGACGACTCGGTGCTCACGCAAACCGGCGTCGGTACCTTCCTGGATCCGCGGGTGGGTCGTGGCACGCCGGTCCGTGGCGGGAGACACGAGCAGCTGGTCAGCGTGCAAGGCGAGCAGCTGCGTTATCGCCTGCCAGCGATCGACGTCGCGTTGTTCAACGCACCTGCCGCCGACCGGCGTGGCAATCTCTACGTCAAGAACAGCGCGATCATCGGCGACAGCTACGAGATCGCCTACGCCGCCAAGCGCAACGGTGGGAAGGTGATTGCCAACGTCGGTCTTGTGGTCGACGAAGGCTACGACCGCGTCTTCCTGCCGGCACGCATGGTCGACGCGATCGTCTACTTTCCGGACACCGAACAAAGTGCCGGTTTCTTCCATCGCGATCCATGGCCGGCGTTGACGACGCAGAAGCATACCGCAATCGCAGGTGCCCTGGATCATGCGCGCTTCACTCGCTGGCTCGGTGAAGTAGGCGGCGGACTGTCGCGACGCACCGCCGTGGACGACGCTCTGCACCGGCTGGCAGCGGCAACGTTGTCAGCGCAAACGCGCCGCGGGGCGCGGGTCGCGATCGGTGCCGGCCTGCCGGAAGATGTGGGGCGGATCTTCTTCGAGTGTGGCCGGCTGGACGACGTCACATTCCTGGTCGAAAGCGGGGTCGTCGGCGGGTTACCGGCACCGGGCGCTTATTTCGGCGCGGCGTTCGCTCCACGCGAAGTGATTTCGACGGCGCAATTCTTCAAGCGCTGCTACCGCGGCCTCGACGCCGCCTGTCTCGGCGCCCTGGAGGTGGATTCCTCCGGCAACGTAAATGTGTCGCGCCGCGGTCCAGGCGTCCGTAACTACGCCGGCCCGGGCGGATTCATCGACTTCATCACGGCAGCACAAACGATCATCTTCATCAGCGGCTGGATGCGCAACGCCGAGATGGCGATCGAGGACGGCACGGTTCAGTTCCGCAAACGTGGCACGCCCAAGTTCGTAAAGCGCGTCGGCGAGGTCACCTTCAACGGCGAGCAAGCTCTGCGCGCCGGCAAGAACGTATTCTATGTCACGCCGGTAGGCCTATTCCGTCTCACCAAAAGAGGTGTTGAGCTTGCGGCCGTAATGCCCGGCATCGACGTGCGCCGGGACATCATCGAGATGGCACGCATGCCGATCGTCCTGCCGGTGTCTGGTCAAGTGCGTCTCATCTCGCGCTCGGTCGTCACAGGAGTTGGCTTCCATTTGCCGACGCCGCGCCGTGCGCAGAGACGCAGGCCATCGAACCGAACGTAACCGTCGCGTGTCGGCTTGCGGTGGTGGTCGATGCCAACCGTTTCGTATCCGAGGCTCTTTCAAGGAACATCGGCCGCCGGCTTCGCTTCCGGCACTGGATCTGCGGACGGTGCAGTGAAGAATTCGGTTGCCACCCGACCGTCGATCGGATTGCCGGGGGCAATCCCCAGAAGCGACATCACCGTCGGGTGAATGTCGATGGCGTGCAGGCTCGAAACCTCGCGCCCTTTGGCAATGCCGGCACCCCAAGCGTAAAACAGGCCTTCGACTCCCGCGGTCGCTGGCGGGTAGCCATGTGTGGCTTTGAGTGCGAAACGGGCCCAGAGGAATTCCGGCCCCCAGGTACCTAGCCATTGCGACCAGCACGGCCAGCGGCCGATGTCTTCGATGAAGTAGGGCGGTTTGGCAGAGAGAATGAGGTCGCCGACACGCGGCCCGCTACCGATGTGCCAGCCTTCGGGTTGCACACCTTTGCGCACGACATCGAAGGCCTCGCCGTAGCCCGAGAGCTCGCGAGCGGCGCGTTCGATTTGACTCGGGTCGTCGAAATACAGAAACGACGTACTGCCGGTAGAAACAAAACGGGCTCGGATGGCGTGGTCGGCCAGGATGCGTTGCACATTGACGTTGTACGTCGTGTTGATCATGCCGTGGTCGGTGGTGACGATGAGCGTGGCTCGATTTCCCCACGGACGTGAGCGGATGGTGTCGGCGATGTGTCCGATCGCCCGCCCGGCAGTCTCAACCGCCTGGCGCGTGTCCGGATGGTTCATCCCCTTGAAATGCTCGGTACCGTCCGGCCCGCGAAAGTAGGCAAGGATCAGTCGTGGCCGCTCGCGGTCCGGTAGCATCAGGAGACCGATGACTTGACGCTCGCGCTCTTCGTCAGAAGGAAATTCCGCAAAGGTCTTCTCGCCCGAAACCCGCGAGGCGAGGTCGCCGCGCGACGAGGAGGTACGACCGACCCAGCCCAGAGCGGCTGATTTGACCGCTTGTCGCTCGGCCACCTGGTGCATGTGCTCGCAACCGATGAGCCAGTCTGCATCGTGCGAGTGATCGTACGTCCCCCGCTGCGGATCGATGAAGACGTTGGTGACGATTCCATGATGCTCCGGCCAGCAGCCGGTTGAGATCGTCGTCTGGTTCACCAACGAGATCGTCGGGAAGGCCGGGATCATGTGATGGGTCCACGCACCCTCCTGGCGCATGAAATCGAGGGCAGCGAGTGGAAATGTCTTGAGCAAGGAAGGGGCAAAACCATCGAAGAGCAACACGACCACCGTACGGTCGTCGGCGACGCAGCAGGTCGCCGCAGTCAATCCGAACAACAAGAGCAAAGTAGACATCCATCGCCGCATGACGGCCCCGTTACCATACGAAAGCGCCGCTCGTCGAATCGAGCAGATTCGATGATTGTCGGCACCCATTCCCGAACACCGATCGACTGTGCTAACCGAACCGGGCCAGGCTTCTTGAAGGGCAGAACATGTTGCGCATGAGTCAAGTTTGCGGAGGCGGCCCGGAGCGAGCCGAAGGCGAGCGCCCGTCGCACTTACGGTCCGAGGCCCTGCCTCGCTAGTTCAAGGAGGATCGATGCGTGTTCATTTCGGCGTAACCTTGCCGCAGATCAAACGCTCGTGGCAGGAAACCCAGGCAACGGCACTGGAGTTGGATCATCTCGGGTTCCACTCCGTCTGGTTCAACGATCACCTCTACGGCATTCCGATGCCTCAGTTGCCGATCCTCGAAGCATGGACGGCATTGGCCGCCGTTGGAGCCATTACCCAACGCGTCGAGCTCGGAACCCTGGTCACGCCTGTCGGCTTTCGCAACCCGGCGCTGCTGGCAAAGATGGCAGCGACGCTCGACTTCATCACCGGCGGTCGCGTCATCGTCGGGCTCGGCTCCGGTTGGTTCCAGTCGGAATTCGGGGGCTACGGCTTGTCGTTCCCGTCGCTCAAACAACGCCTCGAGCAACTCGACGAAGC
>JACQEN010000247.1 GCA_016200585.1 Deltaproteobacteria bacterium | reverse complement strand
GGCACCATGATCACCACGCCGCGCAACGACACGCACTACCTGGTCACCGAGTTCGGCGCCGCCAACTTGAAAGGCAAGTCGACCCGTGACCGCGCCTTGGCAATCATCAACTTGGCGCATCCGGACTTCCGCGACGACCTGCTGCGTGCGGCGGAGAATATGTACATCGTCTGACGTCCCGACGATCTGTGATCTCGTCGGCCTCGACTCGCTACGCAATAGAAGCTAAGCGTGCGCGGCGGGAATATTCCCTAGGGACCCGAGTAACGTTTGGCGGCTAGCGGAAGGGGCTTCAGATGATGATGAAAGTGGGCACGGCAGTTCTACTCGCGTTCCTTTGGCAGGCGCATGGAGTCTGGGCGGCATGTGGGGGCGATTGCAGCGGCGATGGCGAGGTGACCGTCGACGAATTGGTGCTGAGCGTCAACATCGCGCTCGGCAACGGCAATGTCAGCCAGTGCCAGAACGCCGACACCAACGGCGACGGCGAAATTACCATTGATGAGCTGATCGCTGCCGTCGGCGGCGCGCTCAACGGTTGCCCGGCCGCGGCGGCGACCCCGACGGCAACGGCAACAGCCACGCCGCATGCAGAGGTGACGCCGACACCACAAATTGTTCCACCCGGCATTTCAACGCAGCTGCTCGGCACCTTCAGCGGCCAGGCGGTCAACGACAACACCCACGTGAACAAGGCGGTGCGCCTGAAGATCGCCGTCGTCGGCAACTCGATCATCGTCACCGATCTTGGAGCAAATCTCTTCGCAACCGGCTCGACCCTCACCGTAAACGCCGTCGCACCGACCGCCATCAACTCGACGCGAACCATCGGCTCGATCCCAAGCGGTTCGATCGAGATCTTTCAGCTTGCTCTGGTACCGGATGGGAGCGGCTTGTCGCTGGCGGGGACCTACTCGAAGTCGCCGATCCTCAACCCCCTCGACATGACCAACGTCTTTGCGCTGATCCTGCACCGAGAATCGTAACCGCCCAGCAGCGGCGCCCGTGTGCACAACGCGGGCGCCGTGGCACCACGCCGACGCGGGCCGGCGTTCCCTGCTCGCGTCAGGTCAAACTCATCAGCGCCGCAGCGCGATCGGGGTGGATCTCGATGATCGTGTCGAAGCCACTGACCTCAAACACCTCACGTACGTTGTGGCTCAGCGAGCAGACGGCGAATCGTCCGTCGCCGGCTTGTAAACGCTTGGCGGCCGTCAACAGCGACCGTAAACCGGCGCTGCTGATGTAGTCGAGTTGCATGAGGTCGAGCAGCACCGACGTTTCTCCGTCATCGACGCTGCGCAACAACCGTTGGTGGAACAGCGGCGCCGTCGCCGCGTCGATGCGCCCGTTTGGCAACAACACCAAGGTGCGACCGCTTCTTGTCTCGGAAATCTCCATGGGTGACGCTGCTATCACCCTGCCCGCAAGACGGGAAGGCTCAGCGAACCGTCGTGGAAAGCCGTGTCCTCAGTGGACGTCTCGCGACCCGCTTGACCCACGGCCACACGACGGAGTACGCCGTCGCAACGAAAGGCGATCGTCGAAGCGTGAACCAAGACATCCAGATTGCCCTCGCGGAAACCGAGGAGGAAAAGCGCGCCGTCTATCGCTTTCGCTACAGCGTGTATGTCGAGGAGATGGGCAAGTATCGCAGCGTCGCCGACCACGAGCAGCGTCTGTTCTATGAACCGTGCGACGCGCACAGCCGCATCTTCTACGCTGCCGAGAACGGCGAGGTCGTTGCCACGGCACGCTCCACATGGGGCGGTGATGCTCCGATCCCGCAGCGCATGATCGACCAGTATCAGCTCGAGCCATTCCTCGCCGAGCTGCCGCAATCGGCCATCTCGGTGGGCGAGCGCGGCATGGTGGTGCCACGCCTGCGCGGCACCGACCTGTTCTTGCGCCTGATCGGCGCGTCGCTGCGCTTCGCCAACGAAAAACGTATCCAACTGTGCTTCGGCGATTGCGAGCCGCATCTGCTGAACCTTTATCTCGGGCTCGGCCAGCGCACGTACTCGAAGAAAAACGTCAACAGCGCCGAGGCTGGCTATCTGATTCCCATCCTCTTCGTACCTGAGGACGTTGCTTATCTGCGAAGCATCAACTCGCCGCTGCTGCAGTACGTGAAAGACTTCGGCGACGACGCGCGGATTCCAGCCTGTGTCGAGCGGCTCACCGCCGAGGGCACGGCGGTAATGAGCCGGCGGCTCGTCGGCTCGGCGGACTACTGGGGCGAAGTGCACGGCGCCCTCAGCGAGATCGAGGGCAAGCGCCCTACCGCCCTCGACGGCTTTACCGAGGCGGAAGCAACGCATTGTCTCGACAAGAGTAACATCATCGAGTGCCGCGCCGGCGATCGGCTCCTCAAGAAAGGCGGCGTCGCACGCAACTTGTTCGTCGTTCTCGACGGCACCGTCGAGGTGCGCGACGGCGATACGCCGCTGGCCGTGTTCGGTCCTGGCGACGTCTTCGGCGAAATGGCATTTCTGCTGGAGCAGCCGCGCTCGAAGGACGTCTACGCCGCAACCGACGGAGTGCGCGTGCTCAGCCTCAGCGAAGCCACGCTGCGCCAGATGATCAAAAGCGATCCGGCCATCGCCGCCCACCTGCTGCTCAACATCTCGAAGATGTTGTGCCTGAGGCTCTTGAAGGATCGGTAAAGTCGCCCAAAACCCTCATGATCGCACCAGCAATCTTTTCGCGTGCAATACGGCCAGAATCGGCGAGCTCGCCGTGAACCTCGTGGCTTCGTGGTTCCATTGCAACGTTGGCACAACCGAGCCCACTTCCTTCCTCAACGCAGATTCGGGTAGCGCCGGTGCATTTCTTCCAGCATCCACTCTCGCGCAGCGCGGTTGTCCGCGACCAGCGCGCGTAAGCGCTCGCGCGAGATGGCGTAGGTGATCATGTGGGTCATCGCCGTCACCGTGGCGGCGCGCACGGTGTCGAGCAGCACGCCGCGCTCACCGACGACGTCGTGCTCGCCGACCGTCGCCACACCTTTGCGACCGACGGTGACGACGGCTTGTCCTTCTTCAATGATGTAGCACTCGGGAGACTCGCCGCCTTCGGCGCACAACAAGTCGCCGGGATCGAAGCTCATCGGATACGCCGTCGCCGCCAGCTGCTCCAGCTCCGCGGCGCTACAGCGTTCGAACAGACTATTTGCCTTTAGCAGCGCCACGGTAGCGGCGAGGCGTTCGCCGGTACGCAGCGGCACCGAATCCCGGCGCGCCGGATCGCTTTCGATGCGCTCGCGCAGCTCCGCCCGCCAGCGCAGGTCGGCGGCGGCTCGTGGCCGCAAACCGCGTTCGGCGTATTCTGCGGTCGCTGTTGCTGGCGCTGCGCCGGAAATCGGCGCCGTGTCGGCAACGACTTGTGCACGCGCCGTCGATGCGGTCCGACACTCGACGTTGAGATCGACGAGGCCGCGCAGCGTCAGGCGATCCTGAAAGCGCGGCTCGTCGGCGGCCAGCTCGATGTAGTCGAAACGCTGCAACAGCGTGCGGAAGGTGATCTCGATCTCGGCCCGTGCCAGCGCGGCGCCGAGGCAGAAGTGTACTCCGCCACCGAAGGTCAGCGGTTGGATGTCGGTGCGGGTGACGTCGAGCTGGTCGGGATTGGCAAAGCGTGCCGGGTCGTGATTACCCGCGCCGAGCAGGGCGAAGACCTGCTCGCCCGCGGAAATAGTCACACCTCCGACCTCGACGCTGGCTTCGGTGACACGGTTGGCCAGCTGCGCGGTGCCGTCGTAGCGCAGGAGCTCGTCGGGCAGATTGGCGAAGAGCGAAGGATCGCGGCGTAGCAGGGCGACCTGATCCGGGTGGCGCAACAGGGCCAGCAGGCCGTTGCCGAACAGATTGGTCGTCGTCTCGAAGCCGGCTTCAAACAGGAGCGCGGTAAGCGCCACCAGCTCGTCGTCCGAGAGCCGATCGCCGGTGTTTCCCGCCTGGACCAAAGCGCTGAGCAGGTCCTCGCCCGGGTGGCGACGCTTCACGTCGATCAACTTCAGGAAGTAGGTTTCGATGGTGATTTGTGCTGCGTCAGCGCTAGCAAGCTGCTCGGGCGTCGGCTGCATTTCGAAAATCGCCACCAGGTCGCGAACCAGTTCGCGGAACTGCGGGCGATCCGCTTCCGGCACACCAAGCAATTCGCCGATGATCGTCACCGGCAGCGGGAAGCCGACGGCTTCGAGCACGTTGCCGCCGCCGGCCTCGGCCACCGGATCGAGAAGCTGGTTTACGACCTTCTCGATGGTCGGCTTGAGATTCTCGATCATGCGCGGCGTGAACGACTTGGTCACCAACTTGCGCAGGCGCGTGTGCTCCGGCCCGGTCGTATTCAGCATCGAATGTTCGCCGGCGGTAAGGGACCGATGGCGCCGCCAATCGGGGCCGAAGCGTTGCTCGATCTGCGGCGCGTAGTCCTTGCCCAGACGCGGATCGCGCATGGCCGCCCAGCAGTCGTCGTAGCGGCTCAGCACCCACATGCCCAACTTGGCGCGATGCACCGGTGCCGCCTGCCGTAGCTGATGGTAGAGCGGATAGGGATTGGCGCGTCCCTCGGGCGTGAGAAAGAGCCTGGTGAAGATCGCTTCTGCGTTGCGCTGCTGAAAGTCGTCCGACATGGCTGACATGGTTCATTCCCTTCCGTTTGCGGCGTCGATGTGCGCCAAAGGCGCCAGGAGATGCGAGCCACAACCAGGGCCGACGCCCCCGAACTTACCCCGGCGCACGGTAGATCAACTTGCGAACAAAAGGCCACCCGTGGTGTGAGTGTGTGCAGGGCATGAAATCAGCCAAATCACCAGCGCCGACCGGCGCATGCCCGCGCATACCCAGAGCGCAAGCTGATCCGACAACTCATTCGCCTCAAAAGCGGTGAATGGGCGCCGATACAGCGAAAGAAACTGGCGGCGCGTGGAATCGAACCACGGACCTAGGGATTATGAGTGGGCTCAAGGACGACAAGGAAGAGCAGGACTGACGCGGGTTTCCAGCGCTGGCTTGCTTTTTTGAGTGCACGATACTTCTGCCACATTCGGTCTCTTGCGGTCAGTTTTGGTCGCCTAGTGACACCACTACTGACACCAACCAGCAGGTTCAACACAGCTCGGGTGAGGGTCCCTTGAGCTACGCGGGGAGACCTCGGGCGGCACAGGTCCGACCGGGCGCCACCTACTTTTGGGCACCGAAGGTTCGCTTCAAGCTTCGGCGGATTGCGAAAGTACAGTTTTGAGCGCAGGCGACGACGCCGTGCCGCCTGAGAAGCGTTCACGAGGAGCTCTTCCCAGTCCGCTAACCACACCAAGGCTACGGCACAGTCTGTGCGGTTGCCTCAGCGGTGGGACGCCTGCGCCAAAGTCACGGCTGTCGTCAAACATTTTTGGCGGTGCTCATCGTCGGGAGCTGGCATGTCGGTGTGTCGGCTAGGGTCGAGGCGCAAGCTGCCGTTGGACTCTTCTCCGACGCGGCTACCCCTTCGCGGTTCACTCCGAGGATAGTCAACGGCTTGACCACCTTCGACTACCCTGCCGTGGGCGGCTTGGCGAGAGTCGATGACTTTGGCAATCCAAATGGGGACAATTGCTCAGGAACTCTAGTCGGCTGTAGAACGTTTCTCACAGCTGCTCACTGCGTCTGTCCCGAAAGTAGAGACTTCGCATCTTGTATGGCGGAGGGCGGGCCCATTCTCCCTTCAAACCTGGTCGTGTTTTTCCAAAATGCGGGTTTCTTCAACGTTTCCGGCGTCGCGGTAAATCCTGACTTTATCCACCCCACGTTCGATCCGACGCATACGAAAGGTGACGTCGCGATCATTACGCTTGCCGAGCCTGTGCTCGGAATTCCGCCTGCGCACATCAACGCCAGGACCGAACCGGCGTTCGGCACGGGGGGAACCATAGTCGGATTCGGCGGGGTTGGCGGGCCACTCGATTCCCTTGGACTCAGCGTCGGCGTTGGAATCAAACGTTACGGCACAGTAGCAACAGCTTCGTGCTTTGCCGGTCCGCCAGAGCCCGCGCTCATATGCTGGAATCCAGGCCAACGTTCTTCCATTTGCCACGGCGACTCCGGCGGCCCTGTTCTTATTGATTTCGGCTCCGGTCCCGTCGTTGCTGGAATCTCGTCGTTTGGTTCTGGCAGTTGCCTCACCCCGCCAAGTGGCGGCGCCACCGATGTCTTCAATTTTGGATCTTGGATTCAGGCCCAAGCCGGAGACGACCTCAGCAACTCTAGTTGTGGAAACGTACCGCAGGTGGGCTCCGCTGGAGCCAGCGTGAGCGTTGCGTCCGATCAAGTCACCGTTTCAGATCCAAGCGCTGTGTTCCCGATCCAAATTTCACCCGGAACTACGCTCGCTAGATTCGCGTTGAATGGCGAACTGCGCGACCCGGCAACGGGTGCCATTTCCAACAACCTCAACCTCTACGTAAAAGAAGGAAGCCCGCCAACCGTGGGCGACTCGCCTTGCAAGGGTCGAGCCTCTTTTGGCTTCTGCGAAGTCAACGATCCTGCACCGGGAACGTGGTACATGGGGGTGCTATTGGGCTCGGGCCTTGGTGGCGAGTACCAACTCACCGCGACGCTATTCGGGAGCAACCCGGCGCACACCCCTACAGCGACTCCAAGCCCGACAGCGCGCGCTACCGCAACGCCATCGCGCACGCCAACGACACACGCCCCGGCAACCCAAACCCCGACACCACCAGCCACGGCAACGCATCCACCAACTTCAACACCTACGTTTACCGCGACGCGCACATTCACGCGACCTGCCGCAACGCATACGTTCACGCCTTCTCGCAAGCCGACAACCGCGGCACCTACGAGAACGGCGACAGCGACCCCGTCACCGATGCGCTCACCAACTCCGACACGCACCACGACACACCGGGCAACGCCAACGCTCGGACCGTGCTACGGCGACTGTAGCGGCGACGGGCAAGTCACCATCAACGAGATTCTCACCGGTGTGAACATCGCGCTTGGCAACGCTTCTGTTGCTGCATGCATAGCGTTCGACTTCAACGCCGACGGAGCTGTTACGATCGACGAGATTCTCTCGGCTGTGAATGCTGCGCT
>JACQEN010000246.1 GCA_016200585.1 Deltaproteobacteria bacterium | reverse complement strand
ATGTTGTAGCCGAACGTGGTCGGCCAATCGGGTACGGCCAGAGCCGAGCCCGTGTTGGTGACCAGCCCACCCATGAGGATCAGCAGCATCGTCGCACCGGCCGTCAAAACGGCGAAGCGGTGCGGCCACGCACTGCTCTGTTCCGCCGAGCCGAAGGCTGAGGCAATATTCGTCGCGGGGTGATTCATGAAATCGTTGCGGCGCCACAGGATGACAGAAGCGCAGCGGCAATGACAATACCCCGGGGGGGCACCAAGCCACTCCCCGGGGTAAGATCGATTCGTTGATTTACTTCGGCGCCAATTCGAAATCGGCTTTCGCTTCACCCTTCGCCGCGACCGTTACCTTGGTCGTCTTCTCGCCCAGCTTTTCGTGCCACACTTTCACTTCGTACTCGCCCGGCGGTACGTCGGTCATCTTGTAGCTGCCGTTCTCGTCGGTAACCTCGTAGTAGGGGTTGTCCTTCACTACAAACCAACCGGTCATCCACGAGTGCACGTCACAGCCGACGCGCACGTACTCGGGCTTGTCGAACGTCATCTGCAGCGTCTTGTTCTGTTTGGTGAAGAAACCCGGGGTTGCCTTGTTCCATTCGGTGTTGGCTTTACCGAAGGCGTGGATATTGTGGTTGATCCCATCCGAGTTCTTGATCTCGAAGGGCTTGCCAACAGGGACTACGATAATGTGTGGCTGGTACTCGCAACCGTTCTGGTCGAGCACAACGACCGCCCCATTGTCGGCCTTCCCCTTTTGGATGTTGGTGATCGATACGACGGCGTACTGCAAGCCGCCACCCGAGCTTACGACCAGGTCGCGCGACATCTTCTGCGTCTTGCCGCACACTTCTTTGTCCTTGGTCACTTCCAGCTCTTTGCGCGCCGGCGGCGCACCTTGGAATTTGACGGTTCCGGAAATGGTCCCGCCATCGCTTACCGCTCCCCCTTCGTACGCAAAAGCCGGGCTCACGACAAAGCCCAGCGCGGCAACGGTCATCGCGACTGCTTTCCTATTCATCTCTTTACCCTCCTTGGCTTTCTTGAAGTCTGTCTTGTCTCTCGTGGATTGGCGGCTACTCAGCCGCCCGCTTGACCGACCTGCATCTTTTGCGGTTTGCCCAATGTCAGGATCCAATCACGCAGGGCACGGATCTGTTTCTCGTCGTCGCCTCCCAGGATGTCGTCCGGTCCGCCCGGGAAAAAGGACGGCATCTTGGTTCCCGGCTGCAGCTTCTGCGGATCGTGCAACCAGGTAATGATCCAGTCGGGCTTGAGACGGTCACGCGCCATGGTCAGGTCGGGCGCCCAGCCGTCGGGCGGACCTTCCGGCTTGCGGTCGCCCTGCTGGTGGCAGGAGAAACAACCAAAGTAATCGCTCGAGCTCAGCTTCTTTGCCGCTTCGACGTTCTCGGCGGGAATCTGCGCATCGATGACGTGGACGAACGGCGTCTCGATGTTGTCGAGAGCACCGAAGTAGTCGACGATGGTGGTGGCTTCCTTGTCGGAAAGACCGAAGGTCGGCATACGCAATTTTAGCCACGGACGAATCGGTACCGGCTCTTTGACAAATCCATACAAGAAGTTGGCCTGAACCTTGGCGCCCTCGCCGTTGAGAATCGGTGGCGCCAGCGCCATCTGATCTTCGTAGCGAGCGCGGATCGCACCGCCTTTGCCGTCGACGACATGGCAGCCGACGCAGTTGTAGCGCGCCACCAGACGGCGCCCGGCGACTTCGCGCTGTGCTTTGAGTTGGTCGGCAGGACGGTACTTCGGTGGGTACTTCAGATCCGTGCGGCTGGCCAGGAAGACGCGCAACGCCTTGATGTCGTCGTCGGCCAGATCGAACTGCGGCATCGCTTGCTCGATGCGTTCGGTGGCGTAGGTGCGCGGCGTCTTGATCTTGTTGAACGTCCAATTGTCCCACGACGGCACGATGTCGGTGCGGTTGCCGAAGAACAGCTCTTCGAGTGTCTTGCCGCCGAAGGTATTGAGCTCGGCACCGACGCGCGACTCGGTTTCCATTCCCGTCACGTTGTGACAGCCGAAACATCCGTACTTGCGGACCAGCACTTTGCCGCGGTCCGCCAACGCCGGATCCTGAAGCTTGGCAAGCAGCTCCTGATTCGTGTCCTTCTTTCCGAGTGTGAGCAGGAAGGACGTGACCGCCTTGGCTTCGGCATCACTCAAGCGCAGGCTCGGCATACGCGCTTCGGGCGAGTAGTCACGCGGCCCTTTCAACCAGTAGTAGAGCCAGCGGCCGTCCGTCTTTTCGGCGATCTTGCTGAGGTTCGGAGCGATGTCCTTGCTGGTTCCGATGAGCGCCGGCGACTCGTCGGTCGCGAAGCCGTGGCAGCCACGGCAACCGATGCTGTCGACCAGATCTTTGCCCTGGCTCACCAGAGTCGCGTTGTTGGGATCGATGCCGGCGGGCAGCGGTCGCGTCTCCAACCAGGCATCGCCTTCTTGTTTGGTAGCACTGAGGAGATAGGCGGCGACCGCCATCGCGTCCTCTTCCTTGAACAGGAAGTTGGGCATAGGCGTGCGCGGCCGAAACTCGTGTGGGTTCTTCACCCAACGGACGAGCCACGATGGTTCGACCTTGGCGCTGATGCGCCGCAGAAACGGCGCGACGCGCGCCAGGTCTTCGTAACCGTCGACCAGGTGGCAGCCATGGCACCCGAGATCCTCGAAGAGCTTTTCGCCCTGAGCGATCCTCTCGGCACCCTCCAGTCGCGAAACGTTGGCGTGGCACTTGATGCACGACGCCTGGACCTTGTCGCCCTGCAACAATGGCTGATCCCAATGGTGCACGACGCCATGCGCTTGCTCGATGCTGTTCACGGCCGGCCCCTGTCCGAGATGGCAAGGAGTACAGCCGAACTTTTCGGACGGGTGTTTGCCGAAAATCAGTTGGCGTTTCGGATGCGTCTTGTACGGATTCGGCGCGTCCTCGAAGCCGGCTTTGTCGATACCGATGTGGCACGACTGGCAACGGTCGACACGCGCCACCGGTTTGTCGAAGTTGTTGCGCTCGAAGTCCTCCAGCACGACTTGGCGGATCTTCGGAATCATCGGCAGAGCAAACGGCCCGGCTTTGAGTGTCAGTCCGTCGAGCTTCTGGGCAAGCCGCTCGCGATCGGCCGACAACGTACGCAGCTTTTCTTCGAGGCCCTTCACCTCGGAACGCACTTCGGTCAGCTCCTTGTTGATCTGCTCGATGCGTGATTTGCCGTCGTCGAAGCGCTTCTGCAGCCCGGTCTTCTCTTCGTTGAGCGCGTCGATGTGCTTCTTGGCGTCTTCCGCCGGCCGGTGTTCGAGCTCGGCCGTCTCGTACACGTACCAGGCTTCCTCGAGTCGGCTCTTGACGATGCGCAGCTTGAGATCCGCATCGTTGAAGGTCACCGTAATGTTCGCGAGCTCGTCTTGCAGCGCCGCCAGGCGCTTGGCAGTTTCGCCGTTCTGCAACCGCTCGCGTGCCGCGGTAAGATCCTTGGTCGCCTGTTGATAGGCGGGGTCGGCCTGTAGCTTGGCATCGGCCTGCTTGATGTCGTCGGCAATCTTGGTCTGCTCGCGCTCCTCGAAAATCGCCTGGTAGTACTTCCAAGGACGGCGCGAAATATTGTCGTCCCAAATCGACCACACTGCTCCGAACAACAGCAGCCCGACGGAAACCAGAAAGATCGCGCTGTAGGAGCGCTTCTCGTCGTCGATGTCTACGCTACGTCGCGCCACGCGTTCACCTCTAAGCTGACACTTTTCGTTCTACCAGGCGCCCGACCAGAAAGACCGCTGCGCCGATCATCATCCACTGCATTTCCGGTCCCATGCTGTGCTCTTCCGTGAAGCCGACCCAGAGCGCGTAACTGACGTAGGCAAATCCGAGTGCTTGAATCAGCTTGGCGACGTAGAACATCAACGCGAGATTGCATTCTTCTGCCCGGATGGCGTCGTCAAAAGTTGATGTACGGCGTTACCAGGATGTACTTGATGTTGCCCGCGTGCCGCATCAGCATCTTGATGAGCACCGAGAGCATGTTGAGGAACAAGAACGAGGTGGTCATGAAACGCGGCATCCCCCAACGTTGCATGAATTCCGCGCCCTTCATCCAGCGTATCCACCCATACATGGCCAAGGTACCGACGACGAAGTAGCCGCCTACAGCGGTCAACCCGAAGATCATGGCGGTGTTAGGATCGCGGATGCCTATCATGTACGGCAGGTCGATGTTGGTCATCGCCTCGACCTTGTGCAGGTCCCACTTTTGCCACGGCCAGAACCAGTTCCATCCCGGGCCGCGCAAGAACGTCCCGATGACGATCAACGACACCCACAGGACGTGGAAGCCGAAGAAGTACGTCAGGAGCTCGAATTTGCGCTCGCTGAAGGTGTAGTAGCCGTTGCCCTTCGGATTGATGTCGATGTACGGGATCACCATCAGCCCGACGATGATCAACGACGGCAAGACCACGCCGGCGTGCCACGGATCGAAGAAGACCAGCATCTCCTGCAGGCCCAGGAAATACCACGGAGCCTTCGAAGGATTCGGCGTCTTGGCCGGATTGGCCGGTTCTTCCAACGGCGCATCCACCAGCAGCGACCAGACGATCAACAAGACGATGATGAAGATGCTGCACAGGAACTCGACGCGCACCAAATGCGGCCACGTATGGACCTTGTCGTCGCCTGGTCCGGTAGCTTTCTTGATCGCAACTTCGACGCGGCGTGCGGCCGGTTCGTTGACGCCGCGGACTGCTTTTGCCTCGGCCATGGGTTACTCCTTCGTCCTCGGCTTGGGCTTGGCCACCCAATACAAAAGCACCATGATCAGTGTAAACAACGCGGGTAGAACCAGCACGCGTCCTCCCGGTATCAACATCGTCATACCGAGAAGCAGCGCCGAGCTTACGGTCGCTATCAACTCCGAGCTCACCGCTGATCCCTCCCTCACACCGCTGGCCCGGAGAAGCCGTCACGCCGGATACGCCAAAAGTGCACCGCCATGAACAGGCTGGCTACCAGGGGGATGAAGAT
>JACQEN010000245.1 GCA_016200585.1 Deltaproteobacteria bacterium | reverse complement strand
GTCTTGATGGACGACGTCGCACGCACCGCCCGTGTCTCCAAGGGTACATTGTATCGCTACTTCCCGAGCAAGGGCGAGCTCTACCTGGCGGTGATGTTCGAAGGCCTGGAGCGCTTGCAAGCCGATCTACGCAAGACAGTGTCGGCCGAAGCAGCGCCGCTCGCGAAGCTCGAGTTGCTCATCCGCTGCATGCTCGAACATTTCTGGGATCGGCGCTTCTTCTTTGCGCTCATTCACCGCAACGAGCACAAGCCCGACGACCGCAACAACCACGAATGGCTGCGGCGGCGCGAAGAGCTGTCGCGCTTGTTCCAGCGCGCGGTTCGCGAGGCCGCCGCCGCTGGGCAACTGCGGCCGCTGAATCCGCGCGTTGCCACCGAGATGCTGCTCGGCATGTTGCGCGGCGCCAACCGCTACCGCACCAGCCACGACACCCTCGACAGCACGGTCGCCGCCGTGTTCGACCTCTTCATTTGCGGCGCCGGAACCACAGCCGCGCGCCGACCTCTGGCCGTGCGCAACACGAGAGAACGATGATCCGAAAGAACCTGCTCGGCCCCCTACTCGTCGTTGTGGCTCTTCTTCTCGCCACACGGCCCGCCCATACGCAAGACACTCCGGCCAAGACCTTGGCGGAGTGTATCGAAATCGGCTTGGCAAACCACCCGAGCTTGAAAGCTGCTTCGGCATCCGTAGAGGCTGGCAATGAGAGAGTGTGGGAAGCCGCCTCCGGCTACCTGCCGTCACTGACAGCCATCTACAGAGCGGATCGCCAGCATACCAATCTGGCGACCAGCACCGGGACCGTTGGCACCGGGGGCACATCACGCACGTTCAACTTCTACCGAGGAATCGTCAGCTTCTCGCAAGTCTTGTTCGACTTCGGGCAGACGCTCGACTCGATTCGTGCGGCACAAGCCAGCCGCGACGCTCTCGAAGCCGACCGCAACACGCAGAAGGCGTCGGTCATCTTCGGGGTGAAGCAGGCCTACTTCACCTTGATCACCGCACACCACCTCCTATCCGTTGCCGACGAAACGGTTCGCCAGAATCAACAGCATCTCGAACTCGCCGAGGGACGACACGAGGTCGGGTTGGCACCCAAGATCGACGTCACCACCGCCAAGGTGCAGCTGTCCACCAGCCAACTGAATCAGCTCACCGCGAGCAATAGTCTTGCGATCGGACGGGAAACGCTGCGCAACGCGCTTGGACTTGACGGACCATTGACGTTCGACGTTGTCGACCTAGGCGAAATCCGTCCGAACGCTCCGGCCGCCAACGATGCGGTTCAACGAGCATACGACAATCGACCGGAGCTGCGCAGCCTGCAGCTTCAAGGTCAAGCGCTCGAAGAACAAGTGTCCTCGTTGCAGAAGCACTACCTTCCAACGATCAACGGCAACGGCCAATATCAATGGGCCGGATCGCAGTACCCCCTTCAAGACACCTGGGACCTGTACGCAACGGTGAACCTGACCCAATTCAATTTCGCCTCGGTGCGTGCCCAGATCGCTGAGGCCAAGGCCAACCTGGCAAACCTGCGTTACAACGAAGACGTCGAGCGACAGTCGATCGCTCTCGAAGTGCGCCAGGCGGTGCTCAACGTCCAGCAAGCCGTACAGAGCATCGACGTGGCACGGCAAGGCCGCGATAAGGCGCGCGAGAACCTCGAAATTGCCGAAGGACGCTACCAGACCGGCGTCGGCAGCATCATAGAACTGACCGACGCCCAAGCGTCACGCACGACCGCCGAAGCGAACTACGTGCAAGCACAGTATTCTTACGAGACATCACTCGCCGCCCTCGAGAAAGCGACCGGCACGGACCTGAGCGCTACCAACCCGAACGACATCAGCACCCGAAACCTCCATGAATAAGAGTTTGAACCCATTCTCCCGCCTATGCACCATTGCGCTCCTCGTCGCCTGGGCACTGCCCGGCTGCACCTCCGACGGAAGCCAGACCACCGCAACACCGGCACCGGCCGTACCGGTCACGGTCGCCACGGTCCAGCAACGCGACGTGCCGGTGCGCATTCGCGCCATCGGCGCGGTCGAAGCGTACTCGACCGTCGCCGTCACGCCGCAGGTGGACGGTCAGCTCGGGCAAGTACACTTCAAAGAGGGTCAGTGGGTGAAGAAAGACGATCTCCTGTTCACCATCGACCCCCGGCCGTTCGAGGCAGCGCTACGCCAGGCCCAAGCAAATCTCAGCCGGCACAACGCCGAGGCCAGCAACGCCGCCGTCGAGGCCAAGCGCAAGGCTCGCCTGCTGGCCGACGGTTTCGTGTCGGCCGACGAAAACGACCAGGCTCAAACCAATGCGGCGGCGATGCAAGCCGAAGTCAACGCCGACGCGGCCGCGGTCGAGAACGCCAAGTTGCAGTCGCAATTCTGTTACCTGCATTCGCCGATCGACGGACGCGTCGGCCAGTTGCTGGTGCACGAAGGCAACGTCGTGAAGAAGAATGAAACCAAGCTCGCCGTGATCAATCAGGTACGGCCGATCTACGTCGCGTTTTCGGTGCGCGAGCAAGATCTGCCGGAGATTCGCAAGTACTCGACGGCGTCGGAGCTTGCGGTCGAGGCGACGCCGTCGAAGAGTGCCGGCGAGCCGGCCATCGGCGCGTTGCGCTTCATCAACAACGCCGTCGATGCAAGCACCGGAACGGTGCTCCTCAAAGGCGAGTTCGCCAACGAGGACGAACGTTTGTGGCCCGGGCAATTCGCCGACGTGGAACTGACCCTGACCACCGAGAGCGGGGCCGCAATCCTTCCGACCAGCGCGGTCCTCAAAGGACAGCAGGGTGCGTACGTCTTCGTCGTGAACGCCGACGACACGGTCGAAAGCCGCAACGTCGTCGTCGGTATGGATCTGGGCAACGAAGTCACGGTTCGCGAAGGGGTGCAACCGGGAGAGCGCGTCGTCACCGATGGTCAAATTCGTCTGGCTCCCGGCTCCAAGGTCGAGATCAAGAAAGCCAACCCCTAGCCCTCCACCATGAATCTTTCCGCGCCGTTCATCCGCCGCCCGGTGGCGACGACTCTGCTGATGATCGCCATCGTGATCTTCGGCGTCGTCGGTTATCGCTTCCTGCCAGTCAGCGATCTGCCCAACGTCGACTTCCCTACCCTGCTGGTCACCGCGGCCCTGCCGGGTGCCAGCCCCGAGACGATGTCGTCGGCCGTCGCGACGCCCCTCGAACGGCAATTCTCCACCATCGCCGGAATTTCGTCGATGACCTCGGTCAACTCCCTCGGCACGACGCAGATTACCCTGCAGTTCGATCTCAACCGCAACATCGATGCAGCAGCACAAGACGTGCAGGCGGCGATCAGCCAGTCGGCAGCGTTGTTGCCGCCCGACATGCCGAGCCCGCCGCTATTCCGCAAGGTCAACCCGGCCGACCAACCGATCTTGTTCATCAGCCTGACGTCGGCGACGCTACCGCTCTACACTCTCGACGAGTACGGCGAAACGCTGATCGCACAGCGCATCTCGATGGTCCCCGACGTCGCCCAGGTGCAGGTGTTCGGGGCGCAGAAGTACGCCGTGCGCGTCAAGGTCGATCCGCGCTCCTTGGCCAGCCGCGGCATCGGCATCGACGAGGTCGAGCAGGCCGTCCGCGCCGCCAATGTCAACTTGCCGACCGGCACGCTGCAAGGAGCGCAACGCCGTTTCACCGTTCAAGCCACGGGTCAGCTCACTGAAGCCGCCGACTACCGGCCGATCATTGTCGCCTACCGCAACGGTTCGCCGGTACGTCTGGAGGAAGTCGCCGAGGTCATCGACGGCGTCGAAGACGACAAGGCCGCTTCGTGGTACGCCAGCGCCGACAAGCTGCAGCGCTCCGTGATTTTGGCCGTGCAGCGCCAACCCGGCACCAACACCGTGCAAGTCGCCGATGCAGTCAAGACGTCGACAACCTTTCGCTGCTGGCGCTGACGTTGTCGATCGGCTTCGTCGTCGACGACGCCATCGTCATGCTCGAGAACATCGTACGCCACATGGAGCTCGGCGAAACGCCGTTCGAAGCGGCTTTGAAGGGCTCGGAGGAGATCGGCTTCACGATTCTCTCGATGACCCTGTCGCTGGCGGCGGTGTTCATCCCGGTGCTCTTCATGCCCGGAATCCTCGGCCGCTTGTTTCACGAGTTCGCCGTCGTCATCTGCGTCTCGATCCTCATCTCCGGCATCGTGTCGCTGACTCTGACGCCGATGTTGTGCAGCCGCTTCTTACGTCATGGAAGCCAAGCCCACGGGCGTCTCTACGCCGCCACCGAGCGCGTGTTCGACGCGCTGCTGCGCGCTTACGAACGCAGCCTCAAATCGGTGCTGCGACACCGCCGCTTCACCTTCCTCGGCTCGATCGTCATCCTGGTTGCAACATCCTACCTGTTCATGAGGATCCCCAAGGGCTTCATTCCCAACGATGACCTGGCGGCGATCTTCGGAATCATCGAAGCAGATGAAGGCGTGTCGTTCGAAGCCATGAAGGGCTATCAGAAGGCGGTCGGCGAAGTGGTGCGCATCGATCCTGCGGTCGAAAGCCTGTTTCTGACCGTCGTCGGCACCAATGCCACCGCCGGCAACACCGTCAATCAGGGAAGAATGTTCGTGCACCTGCAGCCGCGCAGCAAGCGCGGCACGTTGCAGGAGGTCATTCAAACGCTGCGGCCGCGGCTGGCGGCGATTCCGGGCGTGCGCGCGTACCTGCAAGAGCTGCCCAACATCCGCATCGGCGGCCAGTTGACGAAGAGCCTGTACCAGTTTTCGTTGCAGAGCCCGAACACCGACGATCTCTACCGCTACTCGAAAGAGATGGAAACGAAAATGAAGGCGTTGCCGCAGTTGCAGGACGTCACCAGCGATCTGCAGATCAAGAATCCGCTGCTCAACGTGGTCATCGATCGCGACAAAGCCTCGACTTTGGGCGTCAGCGCCGAGCAGATCGAGCTGGCGCTGCACAGCGCCTACGGCGATCGCTGGATCTCGACGATCTACGCGCCCAACAACCAGTACAAGGTCATCCTCGAGCTCGACGATCGATATCAGCGCGACCCGACCGTGCTGTCGCTGCTCTATCTGCGCGCCAAGTCTGGCCAGCTCGTGCCCCTCACCACGCTGGCGAAGCTCAGTGAAGCGGTCGGACCGCTGACGGTGAACCACGCCGGCCAGCTGCCGGCGGTAACCATTTCGTTCAACTTGAAACCCGGCTTCGCGCTCGGCGATGCCGTGAACGGCATCAACTCGCTGGCGCGCAGCTCACTGCCGGCCACCATCACCACGAGCTTCCAAGGTACGGCGCAAGCGTTCGAGTCGTCGCTGTCGGGGCTCTGGCTGCTGCTGCTTGCTGCCATCCTGGTGATCTACATCGTTCTCGGCATTCTTTACGAAAGCTTCATCCACCCGATCACGATTCTCTCTGGCCTGCCCTCGGCCGGCTTTGGCGCCCTGTTGACCTTGCTGCTGTTCGGCGCCGAGCTGAACATCTACGCCTTCGTCGGCGTCATCATGCTCATCGGCATCGTCAAGAAGAACGCCATCATGCAGATCGACTTCGCGCTCGACGCGCAACGCAGCGAAGGCAAGTCGCCTCTCGATGCCATCTACGAAGGCTGCGTGATTCGTTTTCGCCCGATCATGATGACGACGATGGCCGCATTGCTCGGTGCCCTGCCGATTGCCTTCGGAACCGGCGCCGGCGCCGGCGCGCGCCGACCACTCGGTCTTGCCGTCGTCGGCGGCTTGGTTTTTTCCCAGCTCATCACTCTGTACCTGACCCCGGTCTACTACACCTACCTCGAATCCGGCTTGGCGCGTCTGCGCCGGCCGAGAGCTTGGTCACGCACGGCGGTTGTGCCCGCTGCCGGTGAGGCGGAACGACATGCGTAAGATGTATTGGTTGCTGGCGCTGCTGATTCTCGGCGGCAGCGGGTTCGTTACCTACCGCTACTGGTCGGCGTCAGAGCACAATGGAAAGAGGAGTTACGTTACCGAAAGCGTCGACCGCGGCGACATCGTCTCCGTCGTAACCGCAACCGGCACACTCAATCCAGTCACTTCGGTTCAGGTCGGCACCTACGTCTCCGGCCCGATTCAAGCGATCTACGTCGACTACAATTCGAACGTCACCAAGGGCCAGCGCGTCGCCAAGATCGATCCGGCCCCTTTTCAAGTAAAGGTCCGCAAAGCCGAGGCGTCGCTGGCCAACGCCAAGGCCAAGGTCGACAAGGATCAGGCCGATCTGGCGCTCAAGAAACTGACCCTCGAGCGCAACGCCCAGTTGATCAAGCGCAACTTGATTGCGCAGAACGACGTCGACACGGCGCGCAGCGACTACGACCAAGCGCGCGCGCAACTTGCCCTCGACGCGGCTGCGGTCCAGCAGGCGGAAGCGGATCTCCAAGACGCGTCGATCAATCTAGGATACACCGACATCAGCTCACCGGTCGACGGTGTGGTGGTGTCGCGCAACGTCGACGTCGGGCAAACGGTTGCGGCAAGCTTTCAGACGCCGACTCTTTTCCTGATCGCCAAGGATCTGACCAAGATGCAAGTAGACACGAGCGTCAGCGAGTCGGACATCGGCGCGGTGCAACCGGATCAAACCGCAAACTTCACTGTCGATGCCTATCCTCACAAAGCTTTCCAGGGACGCGTCAAGCAAGTACGCAACGCGCCGATCACCGTGCAAAACGTCGTAACCTACGACGTGGTCATCGCCGTCGACAATCCGGAGCTGCAGCTGAAACCGGGCATGACAGCTACGGTGACGATCACGACGGCGAGACGCGACGGCGTGGTACGCGTTCCGGTGCGCGCCTTGCGCTTCAATCCGGAGCACAAGGCAGGCGAGGCGACGCCGCGTCCGAGCCCGGCCACCGGAGGACACGCCGGACCCAAAACGGCAGTCTGGCTGCTTCAGCCCGACGGCCAGATCGAGAAAGTCGACGTGCACCTCGGATTGCGCAACGACCAATTCGCCGAATTGCTGTCCGGGGACATCAAGCCGGGCGACGAAGTCGCCGTGGCCCTGAAAACGGGGGTGGCTCGTCCAACGCCGCCATCGATTCCGGGCGGCGGTGGCGGCCCGCGTTTCGGCGGTGGTCGACGATAATCGGTCAGGGCAAAATGAGCCAAGCGCTGATCGAGGTGCGGGACCTGTGGAAGGTGTACGAGCTCGGCGACGTTCGTGTCGAAGCCTTGCGCGGTGTTTCACTCGATATCGCCAAAGGCGAGCTCGTGGCGGTCATGGGCGCATCGGGTTCGGGGAAGTCGACGTTCATGAATCTCATCGGCTGTCTCGATCGGCCGACGCGCGGAATCTATCGACTCGAAGGCACCGATGTTTCGACGCTCTCCTCCGATGCGCGCGCGACGATCCGCAACCAACAGATCGGCTTCGTCTTCCAGAGCTTCAACTTGATCGCGCGAACGACAGCCGTCGAGAACGTCGAGCTACCGCTCTTCTATGGCGATATTCCGATCGGCGACCAGCGCCGGCGCGCCTTACAAGCACTCGCGGCAGTCGGATTGGGCGGCCGGGAAAGCCACCTGCCAAGCCAGCTCTCCGGCGGGCAGCAGCAACGTGTCGCCATCGCGCGAGCTCTGGTCAATCAACCGTCGATGCTCCTGGCCGACGAGCCGACCGGGAACCTCGATAGTCGCACGAGCAGCGAGATCATGGAATTGTTCCGTCAGCTGAACGTGCAGCAAGGAATCACCATCGTGCTGGTGACGCACGAACCCGACATCGCCGAATGGGCAAGACGCGTGATAACCTTTCGCGACGGCGAGGTCATGACCGACGTGGCTCAGAAAGGCCGGCAATGAAGCTTCTACGCATGACGTTCCATGTCGCCTGGTTGGCGTTGCGCCGCAACAAGCTGCGGTCGATCCTGACGATGCTCGGCATCGTCATCGGCGTCGGTGCGGTCATCACCATGGTCAGCATCGGCCAGGGAGCCGACGCGGCGGTGCAACAGCAGATCATGAGCTTGGGCACGAACCTGCTGATGGTGGTGCCCGGCGCCACAACCGCCGGCGGAGCGCGTTCAGGATGGGGCGGCGTATCGACGCTCAACGTCGGCGATGCCGAGGCGATCAAACGCGAATGCCCGGCCGTCAGTGACGCAACGTATTTCAAACGCCAGGTCGTGCAGGTGATCTATGGGACGCAGAACTGGAGCACGGTGGCACAAGGCTCCGATCTATCGTTCCCCAATGTCCGCCAGTGGCCGGTAGCAAGCGGTAGCTTCTTCACCCAGCGCGACTCGGACACTGCCAACCGGGTCGCAGTCCTTGGTCAGACCGTCGTCGACCAGCTTTTCGGTCCCGGGCAGGATCCGGTCGGCGCCGTCATCCGCATCAAGGAGGTCCCCTTTACCGTCGTCGGTGTATTGCAAGCGAAGGGACAGACGACGTGGGGTCAGGATCAAGACGATGTCATCGTCATGCCGTTCACCACGGCCGAACGGCGCGTCGTCGGTGCGCAATTCCTTGGGACGGTCGACATGATCTTTGCGTCGGCGGAATCGAGCTCGGAGATGGACGAAGCAACAGATCAGATCCGCGGCTTGCTGCACGAACGTCATCGCGTCGCACCGAATCAAGAGGACGATTTTACGATTCGCAGCCTCAACGAAATGGCGCAGGCGTCGCAAAGCGCCAGCCAGGTCATGACGACGTTGCTGCTCAGCGTTGCCTCGATCTCGCTGCTGGTCGGCGGCATCGGCATCATGAACATCCTGTTGGTGTCGGTCACCGAGCGGACGCGAGAGATCGGCATCCGCATGGCCGTCGGCGCCAAGAGTCGTCACATCTTGCTGCAGTTTCTGGTCGAAGCCATCGTCTTGAGCATGATGGGCGGACTCGCCGGCGTCGCCATGGGCATCGCCGGAGCCCGCGCCACATCGTCGATCGCCGGCTGGCCGACGTTGCTCTCGCCCACGGCCGTGGTCGGCTCGTTTCTGTTTTCCGGAGCGGTCGGCGTGTTCTTCGGCTTCTATCCGGCACGCAAAGCATCGCGGCTCGATCCGATCACGGCGCTGCGGTACGAGTAGCGTCGGACCATCGACTCACGATCGCCGCGTTGTCCAGTAGACGCCGGCCAGCACTGCGGCTCCGCCCAGCGCTTGCGGTCCGGTAAACGTTTCCCCCAGCCAGAATACCGACGCGATCGCGGTCAGCACCGGGATGAAGTAGACGAAAACAACGGTCCGACTGACGCCGACGACACGCACACCGATCAGAAAGAGCTGGCCGGCGAGAACCGACGAACCGATGGCCATGACGGCGATACCCGCGAGCGCCGGCAACGAGGCGTGCGCCAGTTGCTGCAGCGGATTTTCCGGTAGCGCCACAGCCGTCAGCACAACGCCCCCGATGCCATAGACCAGTGCATTGGTCGCCGCAGCGCTCAGCACATGCACGACGCGGCGCGACGCCACGTTGAACGAGGCCCAGCAGACAGCCGCGGCAACGGCAATCAAGTCGCCGGAGTTGGCGTGCCCGGCCAGATCGCCGACCTGACTCCACTGGCCGCGCGTAATCACCGTCGCCGCACCCGCCAACGCCAGCAACACGCCGCCGATGCGGGCGCGCTCGAGACGTTCTCCCACCAGCGGTGAAAGCAACATCGTAAACACCGGATTGAGAGCGATGAGCAGCGACGCGTTGGTCGCACTGGTGCGTTCGAGCGCCAGCAAAAACAGCCACTGATACAAGAGCCCGCCGCAGGTCACCATCATGCACAGCGGCAAAAGCACCTGGCGCAATCCTGCGAGATTGGGCCGCGACGGCCACGCCAGCGGCAGCAGTACCGATGAGGCCACCAAATAGCGCACGCCACCGGCGGTCAGCGGCGTCATCTCCTTCAGAACGTACTTCCCAGCGATGAACGCCGACGCCCAGGCGAAGGTCGCCAGGCTCAAACCGGCATAGGCCGCGGCTTCAGAGGTAATACGCGCCTCCGGAGCGCTCACTGCGGCCGTACGTTGCATGCCTATGGATACATCGCCGCTACCTCGGGTGCGAGCGCCCTTCAACAAAGGTGGGGAAGCCGCGCCTCACGGCGTGATCTGCAATCCGAAGAACACCTGAGCGGCGCCCAACAGCATCGCGGCAATCCCAAACCAGGGGTGAGCGGTGCGTAGCGTCGGGTTGCGCATGACCCGCGAGGTCAGCCAGCCGCCGGTCAGCGCAACCACAAGACCGACCCCGATGCGCAGATGCGTGCTGCCGCCGAGCTCGAGGTCGTGCCGCAACCACCACGTTGAGAACAGCCCGCCGGCCCAGCCGACGAGCACCAGCACAAACATCCACGGAGCCAGCCGCGCGTGTTGCGCCAACAGCGCCGCGGCACCGCGGCGGCGACTACGGGAGCGCAACGCCAGCGAACCGACGTAGAACAGGAACGCGAGAACCGCGCCGCCGGCGACGGGATGGAAGTACGCCAGATTGTTCACGCGCTCTCGCTTCCGTTCGGGTATTCGAAGAGCACCTTCACGGCACCGCTTCGGCCTTGATCGTAGCAAGCCATGAATGCATCGCGGTACGATTCAAGCCGGAAGCGATGCGTGATGATCGGCGTCACATCGAGACGCTTGGTGTGAATGAGCTCGAGGTACCATTCCATCGCGTGCTGCCGGCGGCCCTCGATCTCCTCGACGCCGAAGGCATTCGAACCGATCAGAGCGATCTCCTTGAAGTAAAGCGGCGTCCACTCGAAACGCTGCGGCATCTCGACGCCGGTGACGACGATGCGGCCGCGGCTGCGCGTGATGCGCACTCCGACCTCGACCGATTCCGGCGAACCGACGGAATCGTAAACGACGTCGACACCGCCGTTGAGCATCGGCAGGCCGTACCAGGGCTTGAGCAGCGGCGCGCCTGTGCTTCCCGACACCGTCTGCAGAATCTCTTCAATCGGACGCCACGATATGACCTGCTGTGCCCCGAGTTGCTCGGCCAACCGATGCTGGTGCGCAAAGCGCGCAATCGCCAGGATGCGAACCTGCGGATAGAGAAGCCGGAGGATGGCGATGTTGAGCAATCCCAGCGTCCCGCAACCGTATACCAGGGCGGTGCCGCTTGGCGGCGGCGGATGGTGCAGGGTCGCATGCAAGGACACCGAAAATGGATCAGCAAGAACGGCGGCCTCCGAGGCGATGCCGTCGGGGACGGGGATACACTGTGATTCGTGAGCCGGAACTAGGGTGGCAAAACCACCGGTGGCGTCGCTGCTGTTGCCATGGTGAATGCCGGGAGCGAGCGAGCCGCCGGTGAAGTTGACACACTGTGCGTACTCGCCGATCTGACACCACTCACACAACGGGGTGATGCCGCGCGGCTCGCACGACAACCAGGGATTCAGCACGACGCGTTCACCGACACGACGGCGGCGGACCTCCGGCCCAACCGATTCGATCGTGCCGACCACCTCATGCCCGAGCACTTGCGGAAACGAGATCAAGGCGGTCATCGGGTTGTCCATGCTCCCCTTGAGAAACACCTGTTTGTAGTCGCTGCCGCACAAGCCGCAGAGCTCGGTTCGGATCGCCACCCATCCCGGCCGCAACGTCGGAGTGGGCAGCTCGCGCAGGGCAAGCGGTGCGAGCGGACCGACGTAGGCACGCGGCGTCAGCTTGGCCAACAAGCGAGTCGCGACGATGCGTGGAATGCTGCTGCTGACGACGAGAGCTTTCATCGCCTTGCACGCATAGCATAGGGAAGCGACGGGATTACAGGCGATTCGGCTGGGAGATGGAGAGATGCAAGACGGGAGATGGGAGATCGGAAATGAAAGACGGGAGAGGGGCGATGTGAGAGGAAAGACGGGAGATGGCAGGTGGGAACAAGCTGAAATCGTCGGCAGCGGAGCCGCACATGCTCCCGTCTCCCTACTCCCGTCTCCCGTCTAAATCATCGTTGTACCCGCTCACCTCACCGCGTCGACCATGATCGCAGTTGCTCGTTGCAATTCCGATTCCGTAATCACCAGTGGCGGCGCCAGGCGAATCACCGTATCGCGGTGTAGCGTCCAATTCAGAATCAATCCGTGCTCGAAGCACCTGGCGGCGAAACGTCGCGTCGCATCGGGGGTTTCGAATTCGATCGCCAGCAACAACCCCTTGCCGCGGACGGCGCGCACCTTTGACCCCAGAGTGTGGCGCAACTCTTCGACCCACAGCGCCCCGAGGTGTGCCGCCCGATCGGCAAGTCGTTCGGTGACGAGCACATCGAGTGCAGCTTCGCCGGCAGCGCAGGACACAGGGTGACCGCCGAAGGTCGTCACATGCGCCAACGGCGGATCGAACGAAAGCGTGCGCATCACCTCCGGCCGGCCGATGAACGCGCCGAGCGGCATCCCACCGCCGAGGGCCTTGGCGAGGACCAGGATATCGGGGACGATTTCCCAATGGGCGCAGGCGAACATCTTTCCGGTGCGGCCGAATCCGGTGATCACCTCGTCGGCGACCAACAGGGCGTCGACTTCGGTGCAACGATGGCGCAGGGCTCGCAAGAAGCCGTCGCTTGGAATGCGCACACCGCCTTCGCCCTGAATGGGTTCGACAAACACCGCCGCCACCGAGGCATCGATCCGTTGCAGCGCCGACTCGTCGTCGAACGGCATCAGATCGACAACCGGCAGCAACGGCTCGAAGGGCTCTTGGTAGATCGGATTGCCGCCCAACGACAACGCTCCGAAGGTATCACCATGAAACGAACCATCGAAGGCAACGAAACGCGGGCGTTCGGTGAACTTGCGTGCCGTCTTCATCGCACCTTCGATGGCTTCCGCACCACTGTTGGTGAAATACACGACCGAAAGCTCGCCCGGGACGAGATCCGTAAGGCGCTGCGCCAAACGCACCTGCGGCGCCTGCACCATTTCGCCGTACACCGAGACGTGCAAGTAGGCGTGAGCTTGCTGTTCGATCGCGGCGACGACACGCGGATGGGAATGGCCAACGTTCGCAACTCCCATTCCAGCCAGCAGATCGAGATAAGGGCGGCCAGCCGTATCCCAAATCGTCGCGCCTGCGGCACGACCGACCACAATTCCGAGCGGCTGCGACGACGTCTGACAAACATGCCGCAGAAACGTTTCCCTCAGCTTCGATTCACTCTGCACTGCACTTTCCTCATTTCATGTCATGCCGGTGTCGATTCGATCACCGTCCATTCGACCCAGTCGCCGACCCGCGGGCTGCCACTTTGCCGCCAGGCCAGCGTCGGTGTCTGCATCGTACCCAGCGGACAAATGTGATGGACACCGCTCGCGGCAAAGACGCTTGTCGCTTCTCTGCGCCGCTCAACACCAACCGCGAGCCCCGCGGCTTCCAGGTAATGACGGTGTCGTGGCAATTCGTCCGACAGCTCGGCGAGGTCGTCGACGACCATCAAACGCAAGCAGCGGTTCAGGGCGCTCGGTTTGAGCTCGCAACCACGTTCGATGCTGACGCTCCACTCGGTTCCTGCGCTGGCCAGCAGCGCGTTTGCGGGGTTCCACTCCGCTGCTTGCCGGAACCTCTGAACCGCAGCACTCTCCTCGAAACTGAGCCGGCGCGGCGGAAGCTCTTGAGCGAGAACGGCCAAGGCCTCTGCCACCAGCTCGGCGAACTTGTCGGCCGTAACGTTTCCGCCGTTCTCGACGTAGCACAGCTGCGGTGACAGACATCCCTGCTGATCCCACAAGCTGACGTCGTACGCCAAACGTCGCGCCAGGTCGTTCGCGGCAGCGTTGTCGCTCAGGCATTCGCGTCCAATCGCCGCAAAGCTGATCTTGTGACCGTGGCCGATGAAACGTCCGGCGACACGGCGCCGAATGGCTTCGATCGCGGGATCGGACCCCGAGGCAACGACCAAGGCCGCTGCGCCGAAAATGGCTTCCTCGATCTCCTTGTCACCGCCACGCCAAGGCGCCACCAACACGCAGTCGGCGAGCGCCGGGTCGACTGCTGCCAGCGCTTCGTGCAGCAGACCCGGGAAGATCGGGTCGCCAGCGGCTGGTTTCACCACCACGGGCGACTTTACCGCCAGGGACAGCAACAACGGCGCGGCAACGAGAGCCGGAATGTTACCTGACAAGACGTGCACGATCAGATCGGGGCCACAAGCCCGAGGGCCACAAGCCCGAGGGCCGCCACCAACCGCATCATCCAAAACCCTACGGGTACCGAGCTCTGCGTCGAGGGTGGATGCCAGTTGCCGACCGCCAAGCGGCGCCAAAAGGAGAGGCAGACCGTGACGGATCATCGGGGCGGAAAAACCCGTGGCGGTTGGCAACTCGACCTCGGCACGGCGTCGCAAACGGTCATTGGGATCGAGCAATCGCTGTATCGTTCGATCCAAGGATGCGATGATGTCGTCGACCGGACGCTGTCGCAAACGGCAAGCGGCATCTTTCAGCCTCGATACGGCGTCGAGCAGCGCGGGGAGGGAAGGCCGAATGCTGCGCTGATCGCTTCGCGCTTCGAGGACGGCGGATCGAGACAGGTGTTCGGAGCGCTGCATGTCAGAATTCGTCTGGCTCTATTTTGGAGACCAGGGCTTCGACCTGGTGCTTCACTGCGGCAGCATAACACTTCCGCTGCGCCGGCGAATCCTCTAGGCTCGCTGAATGGGTTGGGAGAAGAAGGCTCGTTTCGTATCGCCCTCTGAACTGGAAGAGCGGCGAGCCCAGCGACCTTCTGGTATTGCCGACCGCTACAAGATCGAGGCATTCGACTTGTTCTGTAGCTATCACCTTGGAGTCACCGAGGACGGCGCCTACAAGTTCCAGAATATCCATCAGGTCGCCAAACGCTTCGGGGTCAACGCTGCGATCATCAAGCAGCTGCTGGCCGATTTCGAGCTCGATCCCGAAACCGTCATTCACAGCGCCTTCGACATGGCCGGAGCGCAGGTCGACGTCATGCTTGCCCCCGAGGGGATCAACCGCATCGAGCTCGCCCGCGAGTTATACTCCGAATTCCTGGCTGCTCCCCGCAAGTCACGCAATTGGACCAAGGAGCTGGAAGAAGCGGCGCGCGACAACGAGCGAATCTTCGGAAGGCGGTAGCTGCCACAGACAGGAGCCTGGTGTCTGCCGCTCGACCGCTCGAGGCTTTCGGTGGAATGATCTTTGTCACCTTCTGGCATGACGATTCTTGTCGGGAGCGGATTGTGCGGGTGATAACCAGATCCGGGGGGCGTCCAGCCCCGAACCCGGGGAATGGGCTGAATCGAGTCGCAAGTCGTTTCGGAAAAAGGGGGGACGAAACCGCCATGACACGAAGCAAGACGAATGGGGATGCGCAACGACGGCTGTGGTCGTACGTTGCCTTGTTGTTGACCCTCGGAGCCACGATCGCCCGCGCTACGACTCCCACGTTGAATCCGACGCGCGCTCCAACGCCGTCACCAACTTCCGTCGGACCCTGCCGCGACAACCTGCTGGAAGCCGGGGTCGACGACCACTTCAGCACCACCAACGGCGCGGAACCGGCAGCGCCAAGTCAAGGGTTGCAGACGCTCATCAACGCCCACCCGGTTCTGCCTCGTTCCGACTTCGACGGCGTATTGATGAACAGCCAGTTCGGTCACACGTTCGTCCTTCCCACCGACGACTGCATCGTCGCCGCGCGATTGGAGATCCGCGTACAACCGCTTGCCGACGCCCCGAATGGAAGTGACAACGATGCCATCACCCTGGGGTTCGTGAACTCGAGCGGCCAGCTCGGGACCCATTGGTCGGCCTATTTCGGTAACGGGAACTCCGGGCTGCCGGCGCTGCTGGGGTCGCAATGGGTACCAGGCAATTTTCCGGCGGGAAATCTGTTCACCTTGGATTTAGGGAGCCTACCGGGTGGAACGAGTCTGCTCGCAGAGCTCAACGCCAAACGTTCGCTCGACATCTACATCCAAGACGATACCAGCGTCGACTACATCCGACTGATCGTCTCCCTCTGTCCGTGCCCGATCCCCACGCCGACCCTGACTCCGACGGCGACGCCGACATCCATCGCTTGTGTAGGCGACTGCGATGGAGATGGCGTGGTCACGATCAACGAGATCATTCTCCTGGCAAACATCGCCTTGGGCAATCTTCCGGTATCGGCCTGCACCGCCGGTGATTCGGACGGTGACGGCAACATCACCGTCAACGAGATCATCGCGGCGGTAAACAACGCTCTGAACGGCTGCCCGTGCGGCTTCACCGGCCCGCGCATGTGCGGCGGTACTTGCCCCAATCCGACCGATATCTGTCAGCCGTTGCCCGACGACTCCGGATGTGTCTGCCGGCCGACTTTGCTCACGCCGAGCCCTACACCGACGCGCAGCTCAACACCGACTCCCTCAACCACTGGCTCCCCTTGCGTACCGACCCCGGCGCACATGGTCGCGTGGTGGCCGCTCAACGAACCGTCTGGAAGCACGACAGTGGTCGACATCGGCTTGCCCCCGGCAAACAATGGCACGGCGCAACCCGGAGCCATCGGGGTGACCGGTCCCAGCTCCTTGCCCGGCAACCTGGTGACCACGCCGCCCGACACGGCCCTGCTGTTCCCGGTGCCTAGCGTCTACGCCGAGGTCCCTTCGAGCAACGACCTTAACCTTGCCAACTCGAATCTAACGATCGATGCCTGGATTGATCCGGTCGAGGTTCACCCGGCTCTTCCCGGAACGATTCAAGTCGTAGAGCCAATCGTCGACAAGCTCGGTAGCACAAACACGGGCTACGCTCTCTATCTTCAGATTACGGCTCAATGCCCGGCGTGCCCTGCTTCCGGGGCGATACCGGTTGGAACTCAGCAGCTATTGGATATGCATCTGGTGTTCGTGGTCGGCGGAGTCTCCTACCTCAGCAACTCGATCTACGCCGCTACCTACGTCGTCAACCCGCCGTCACTCTCGAAGCCGTGGCCGGGTTGGATGCATATCGCCGTCACCATCGATCGCGGTACAGGCAACGGCATCTTCTACTTGGATGGAAGCGCCGCTGGAACCTTCGTGCCTGCAATTGGCGTCGACAGTGCGTCGTCGTTCTTGATTGGCGGCACTCGTCTGTTTCCAACGCCATTCGGCATCGACGGCGAGATCGCCATCAACGAGCTCGAAGTCTTCAACGTCGCGCTGTCGCAGCCGGACATTCAATCCATCGCTCATGCAAGTGCCGGCAAATGCCGGAGCACGAGTCCAACCGCCACACCGACGCTCTCAGCGACTCAAACGCAATCTGCAACGGCAACACGCACGGCGACGCCGACTGCTACACCCAGTCGAACTGCCAGTGCACAGCCGAGCTCGACACCCACCACGACGCCGACAGCAACGAAGACGACCAGAGCCAGCGCCACTGCCACTCCCACATCGACGTGCATCCCCGCACCATCCGACATGGTGCTGTGGTTGAGCGCGGACAACAACGCGAACGATCTCTCTGGCAACGGCAACAACGGCGCTTTGCACGGAGCTGCCAGCTACACCGTCGGCGAGGTCGGCAATGCCTTCTCGCTGCCGACGATCGCCGACTATGTGCAGGTCCCCGACAGTCCAACCCTCAACTTTGCCGCCAATTTCTCGATCGACGCTTGGATCAATACCACCAACCCCACGGTGGCGAGAGCCACCATCGTCGACAAGCGAGCCGGTTCGAACACAAATCCGGTCGGCTATCATCTCTTCCTCTTCAACGGCCTCCTCGGCTTCCAGCTGTCGGACGGCCAACCGTTCCTCAACAACGTGTCGCCGGGCCCGCTCGTCGACGACGGCACCTGGCATCACGTCGCCGCGACGATCAACCGCGGTTCGAGTAGCGGCGGCAATCTCTACGTCGACGGTCAGCTGGTCTACACGTTCGACCCGACCACGCGCCCGGGAAGCATCATCAACGCCGCACCTCTGCGGCTTGGAGTGCGCCTGGTCGGCGGTGCGCAAGCCTTCGAGAATTTCCAGGGCGCGATCGACGAAGTCGAAATCTTCGCTCGCGAGCTCGGCGCCGGTGAAATAAGTGCCCTGTACGCGTCGCGTTCGTCGGGCAAGTGCAAGACGCCTCTTCCCACGCGTACCCCGTCGCCGACCGTCACGCACACTCCCACCCGCACCTCGACTTCGACATTTACCTTTTCGCTCACGCCGACCCTACGCCCAAGCAACACGCCAACGCGGACAGCGACCGCATCCCTTACCGCAACGCCGACCCAAGCGACGCGCACGCCGACACGCACGGCCACCGCATCACGCCCGCCAACGGCGACCGCCACTCCAACCGCCACGTCACCGTGCGGCGAGCCGCGTTCGCTCCTGCTGTCCACGGGCAATGGATCGATCGGCGGCAGCGACCCGCTCTGGTGGCTGGCTGGGGCGCCCGGGGGAACCGGCGGATTTCCGCCGGCACATTCGGCAACGATCATTGGTTCCTACGGTGGGTGGGCCACACTGCCGAACACGCAGTGGGTTTCGGCCAACAGCGTCTGCGGAACCACCACCGGTTGTCCGGTGGGGCTCTACGAATACGAGTTTTGTTGGCGGCAGTGCGGCGAGCTGATCGACACGACACCGTTCATGATTCTGGCGGACAACCGAGCGAACGTGCTCCTCGACGGCAATCTGCTGGTCACCGTGCCGGGCTTCACCACCCCTACGAGCTTTTCCTTCAACACCGCTCCGGGAACCCACAGCCTACTGATCGACGTATTCAATGATCCCTACCTGAATACCAACATCGCCACCCCAACCGGCATGGATCTGAGCGGGTTCTTGAGCGGGCAAATCGACATCGTCCAATGTCCGATCAGGCCGCCGACGCTTACGCCAACTCCGTCGCTTGGCTGCCCGGGCGGGATGTGTACGCCGACGCCGACACGCACCCCGACGTCGTCCATGGGGGGCAATAGCATCACGATCATCAAGAACACGGTCCCCGATGGACCACAGGACTTCACCTTCACAGCGAGCGGGGGCCTCGTCCCGTCGACATTCCTGCTCGACGACGACAACGACCCGACCTTGCCGAATTCGCAAGCCTTCACAAATGTGCCGACCGGCAACTACACGATTGCCGAGATCGTGCCGGCGGGCTGGATGGTCACGAGCATCGGTTGCGTCGGACCGGGTGCGAGCTTCTCCACCGGCGCCAGCTCAGTCAGCATCTTCGTGCCGACCGGCACCAATGTAACCTGCACCTTCAAGAACGAGCCGCGGCCGACAGCGACGGTGACTCGCACCAACACCGCCACCCCGACTCGCACCTCCACGGCGACAAAGACACCCAACGGGCCGCCGCCCGACTAAGTGCGAAACTCGGCCATCGCCAGAGAACAGCCGCGCGCTTCGGCACCAATGGCGCGGCCGATGACCTCGAAGCCGTGCTCGCTGGCTCGGCCGATGTCTTCCGTAAGCACCGCCAACGCCGAGCCGGCGTTGGCGAGGTCGACGTGGCACAAGAGCCCGGCTTCGCCGACTGGAACGTCGCGCAGCGTCGCAGGATCGAGGAAGCGCGTACGCATCCAATGCGGCCCGACCTTGGCGCGATGGCTGAAGCGTCCGCTCCACCGATCGCGAATCACGTTGTCGTAGTACTGCGAGGATAGCTCGCTCATGCCGTACTCGTTGACGACGAAGTAGCCGGGTATGGCTAGAGTGTTCCACACGGCCTGCAGAATCCCATTGCGCGACAAGATGCGCGGTGCACCTTTGGCGCCTCCGGTATCCATGAGGCGGCTACTGTGCGGCAAGCGGAAGGTTCGATCGCGATCGCGGCAGTCGTCCAAAAAGCGGATCAAAGCGGCCGTCGTGGTCATGATGCAAACCGGCATCCCGGTGCGCTCACTCCGGCGCAACCTTTCGCTGAAGCCATCGAAGTCCAACCGCTCCTGCGTTGCCAATTGGGCGTCATCGGAATCTCCGAACGATTCCATCGCCCAGCTCACCATCTGCGCCAGCGACGAATCCGGCCACTCGGCAGCTCTGGGCACGAGCGAGAGAACCGACATGTTCGGCACGTCGGCGAAAACATGCGTGCGCAAGCCCGCGATCGCCGACGCCTGGTAGAGGCGCAGGTCCGCCATGGCGTGGCGGCTGCGCCGGTCGGACCCTTGGCTCGTTCCGCTGCTCAAGAAGACACGCTGCGGCGGTGCGCAGCACAGATCGACCTGCTTGAAGGCAAGCGCCGGAACCGGCGGGATGTCCGTCCACGAGGCAACGCGATCGGGTGTCGCGTTACGACGCTCGCACACCCGCCGGTACGCCGGGATATATTCGAACTGGTGCGCAAAGATTTCCAGCGCCAGGCGCTCGAAATCATCGACGTGCGGATCGGCGATATACGACAGCACGTTGTCGTGCACACGGTGCATGACTCTGGCGCGTAGCCGCGAAGGACCAGGCCTGCAAGCCACGCTCACATCAACATGGGAATCCGATTTGACGGAAGGCCTCGTAAACGACGATCGACACGGCGTTGGACAGATTCAGACTGCGGACGTGCGGGCTCGCAATCGGGATGACGTACGTCGAGTCGCGATGCAGCGCCAGGAGCTTCGGCGGCAGGCCCTTGGTCTCGCGCCCGAACACCAGGAAGTCGTGGCATTGGTATTCCGCCTCGAGGTACCTGCGGCTGGCGCGTGCCGAGTAGAGATGCAAACGCGCGTCTTGATGCTGCCCATGGAACTGGTCCCAGTCATCATAGACGTGCCAATCGACGTGCGGCCAGTAATCGAGCCCGGCGCGTTTCAAGTAGCGATCGTCGAGGGAGAACCCGAGCGGACGAATCAAGTGCAGACGAGTGTAGGTCGCAGCGCACAGGCGCGCGATGCTGCCGGTGTTTTGCGGGATTTCGGGCGCTACCAGCACGACGTGCAGGCGTGGCGCCGCGTCAGGCCTGGGTGATGGAATAGACTTGGCCACCGCAATGCAGCTCGTACTGTCCGGGCATCGGCTCTTCGAGATAGGGAACCAAATGATAGTAGGCGGGCCGCAGGAATCGGGCTCGCTCGTTGCCCTGTTTGACGCGGCAATACAGGACTTCGTTTGCGCCGACCCGGAGACCGCTCGGGTCGAGCAGCTCGGCGGTTCCATCATTCAAGTGGATGGTGATGTGCCCCGGACTGTCGACATCGACTCCGGTAATGACGTACGGCGTATCTTCCACCTCGACGTCGGCGTGGTAGCGTTCGTCGATCCATATCTCCCATTTGTCGTCACTCTTGCGGCGCAGGTAGCGGCTGAACAGGCGGGCAAGACGTTCATGGAGGATCGGGTCGTCGTCGGCATACCAGCGCCCGTCGCTACGGAAGCTGATCTTCGAAGTATGAATGGCATAGAAGCCGGCACCCGGCATAGGGAGGCCTTCAACGCGAATTGCTGTCCAGCAAGACGGTCACCGGGCCGTCGTTGACCAGCTCAACCGCCATGTGGGCACCGAACTCGCCCGTGGCGGCTCGAACGCCCAGGGCCGACGCGCGGGCGACGACGTGCTCGTAGAGCAAGCTTGCTGCCGAGGGTGCCGCAGCGTCCGTAAAGGAAGGGCGGCGGCCCCTGCGGGTATCGGCCAAGAGCGTGAACTGCGAAACCACCATGAGCTCGCCGCCGACATCGCGCAGCGAGCGGTCGAACTTACCCGATTCGTTTTCGAAGATTCGCAGGTCGAGAACCTTATCCAACAACCAGTCGGCTTCCGCGATTGTATCGCTGGAGGCGACTCCGAGGAGGACGAGCAGACCGGGGCCGATACTGCTGACCGGCCGCTCGTCCACCGTTACGCGAGCCCGGGACACACGTTGCACGACGGCACGCATGCCGCGGGGCCTCGGGTCCTACTCCTCATCATCCCAGTCGTCATCCTCGTCGTCTTCGTCGTCCTCGAGATCGTCGTCATCATCATCAAAGTCGAATTCGTCGTCGTCATCATCATCTTCCAAATCGTCATCGTCGTCTTCACGCCGTTTGCTGAGAAGTTCCTCCGTCATGACCCCTCCTTTACCCGTGGACTCTGAGCGCCAAGCGAGTACCCACGGTCCGCACCAAAGTCAACTCACTGAGGTGGCAATGTCACCATTTCAACGCTCGATGACGACCCTGGTTCCGATGGAAACCAACTCGTAGAGCTCGTCGACGTCGCGGTTGAACAGGGAGATGCAGCCCTCCGTCCAGTTCACGCCGCGTCGATTGAGGCCCTCGTCTTCCGCCCCGTGAATGCCGATCGCCCCACCGATCCCTGGCAGGGAACGGCTGCGTCGCGGCAAGGCGTTG
>JACQEN010000259.1 GCA_016200585.1 Deltaproteobacteria bacterium | reverse complement strand
CTAGGCTTTTCCTACTGGGTCGTACTGGGCCTAGCTACATCCCTAGGTCAAAGTGGGGTCCTTCCGGCTCCAATCGCGGCCTGGGCGGCGAACCTCATCTTTGCGCTGCTCAGTTCGACGCTCTTCCTGTTCTTCGATTAGCAGCTACCGTTTCGAGTACTGCGGGCGCTTACGGGCCTTATGCCGCCCATATTTCTTTCGCTCTACTTCGCGCGGATCGCGAGTCACATAGCCGGCGCGCTTCAAGGGTGGCCGAAATTCTGGATTTACGTCGATCAACGCCCGGGTAATTCCATGACGAATTGCCGATGCTTGAGCTGCAACACCGCCGCCCGAAACGTTTGCCATTACGTCGTACCGCCCAACCGTTTCGGTAAGCTCAAATGGTTGTTGGATGATCATTCGCGAGGTTGGCCGCCCAAAGTAGTCCTCAAGGGATCGGCCATTCACTTTCACAGCACCGGTGCCGGTTCGAATCCGGATGCGAGCTACTGCACTTTTCCGCTTGCCCGTAGCCGAAACATTCTGCCGTTTTTCCGTCATCAGAAGTCCTCTCAACCTGCAACAGGGCGTTGCGCAACATGTGGATGATCAGGCCCGGGATAGATCTTCACCTTTGTAGCGAGTCTTCGACCCAAGCGGTTCTTGGGCAACATGCCAACTACGGCTGCTTGCAACACTCGCTCGGGATGATGACTCAACACCTCAGCAGCCGTCGCTGCGCGCACCCCACCCGGGTACCCAGTGTGCCGCCGATAGATTTTGTCCTGGACTTTTCTACCGGTCAACCGGACGCCGGCGGCGTTGATCACGATGACGAAATCGCCGGTGTCTTCGTGTTCGGTGAAGGTAGGTTTGTGCTTGCCCCGCAGCAGAACGGCGATTCGACTCGCCAGTCTGCCGAGCACTTGCCCCTGCGCATCGATGAGATGCCATTGCCTGGAGTCGAGAGCATTTTCCCGAGTGGCGATGTATGTTCGCTTCATGATTCCATCCTCAATCGCTGGGTCGGTCCAAAAGAAAAGAGGTTCTTCGGCCGTTATTCCCGAATGTTCAAAGTTGACGGGGTGGACGGGACTTGAACCCGCGACCTCCGACGTGACAGGCCGGCGTTCTAACCGAACTGAACTACCACCCCATTCTGAGACTAACGCAGGGTCCCAAATATCGGCACCAGCGCTTTGGCAACTATTCTCCAACTACCTGGATGGGCGGTATCCGATTTGAACGGATGACCCCCGGCTTGTAAGGCCGATGCTCTCCCGCTGAGCTAACCGCCCTAACGCAACCGCCCGCGGCTGGCTCAATTCAAAGCGTCCTTGAGCGTCTTTCCCGGTTTGAACTTGGCAGCCCGCGAAGCTGAAATCTCGATCGACTCGCCCGTCTTCGGATTGCGACCGGTGCGTGCTTTTCGCGTCGACACAGCGAACGTGCCAAACCCGGAAATATTAACCTTTTCACCCTGCTTCAAAGCCGCGACGATGTCGTCAAACAACGTATTCACGGCCCGTTCAGAGGTTGCCCGGGGTAGATCTACCTTGCTTGCAACCGACTCAATCAATTCAGCTTTTGTCATTCAAAACCTTTCGCACATCCGAACGGGAGTCGGCAGCCTATAACAGAGCAATCCATTCACTGTCAAGAAATGTGAGTCGGTAGAACAGTTTCGCCTGCAGTCGGCGTATAGGGCAGATCGATAGTGTCTGTCGCGGGGCGGTTGTGGAGGAAGGTATCGGGGTCCGGCAAGGCCAGCGCCTGCTTCAGCACCGCGTCCATATGGTCCACCAGACGGATCTCGATCGATCGCGCCACGGTGGCTGGAATCTCGTGTATATCCTTTTCGTTATCCACCGGAATTAGAACCGTCTTGATACCCCCGCGATGTGCCGCGAGCACTTTCTCCTTCAGTCCGCCGATCGGCAGGATTCGTCCCCGCAGGGTAACCTCACCCGTCATTGCCAGGTCATTGCGTACCGGAACACGAATCAGCGCCGAAACGAGCGCTGTCGCCATGGTAATTCCCGCCGATGGACCATCTTTGGGTGTAGCTCCTTCCGGCACGTGAATGTGGATATCCACATGCTGGTAGAAGTCTCGCGGCAAGCCTAACTCTTCCGCTCGCGAGCGGACATAACTCATGGCAGCTTGTGCTGACTCCTGCATGACGTCACCGAGACGCCCCGTGATAATAAGCTTTCCTTTTCCAGGCATCACGGTCACTTCGGTGGCGAGCAATTCGCCCCCAAGCTCAGTCCAAGCGAGCCCGGTCGCGACCCCAACTTTCTTTTCCAATTCAGCATGCCCGACACGGAAGCGCGGTGTCCCTAAGAACTTCCCCAGGTTCCTTCCCGTAACCTGGACTTTCGTTCCGCTCTCGCGCCGAAGAATCTCTACCGCACACTTGCGGCAAACTGCGGCGATTTCGCGTTCCAAATTACGGACACCCGCCTCCTTTGTGTAGTGGCGGATAATGCTCGTTATCGCGTTGTCGGAAATCTCGATGTTGTCGGCTGCAAGGCCATTCGCGTCGCGTTGCTTGCTCACCAGGTAACGCTTGGCGATGTTAAGCTTCTCCAAGTCGGTGTACCCAGCAATCCGGATGACTTCCATTCGATCCAGCAACGGCCTCGGAATCCGATCAAGCGTGTTCGCCGTGGTGATAAACATCACCTTCGATAAATCATAATCAACGTCGAGGTAGTGGTCGTTGAAAGTACTATTTTGTTCGGGATCCAGCACCTCGAGAAGGGCAGAGGACGGGTCCCCGCGAAAGTCCGTCGACATCTTATCTACTTCGTCGAGCAAGAATACCGGATTGCTGGATCCAGCTTTCTTCATGCTTTGAATAATCTTCCCCGGAAGAGCACCGATATACGTTCGTCGGTGCCCACGGACCTCCGCCTCGTCGCGTACGCCACCAAGAGACACTCGGACAAACTTCCGTCCCGTGGCACGCGCTATCGATTTTCCGAGCGAGGTTTTCCCTACGCCAGGCGGACCCACCAAACACAAAATGGGCCCCTTATTCGCCTGCCCTACCAACGACTGCACGGCCAGGTATTCGAGGATTCGCTCTTTTACCTTCTCGAGCCCGAAATGGTCTTCCTCGAGAACTTTCTCTGCTTCCTTGATGTCGATCTTGTCCTCGGTGAACTCGTTCCACGGCAGCGACATGATCCAATCAATATAATTTCGAACCACGGTCGCCTCGGCCGACATCGGCGACATCATCTTCAGCTTCTTGAGTTCCTTCTCGACCTTCTCGCGGGCTTCGGCAGACAATTTCTTCTGCTTGATCTTGTCCTCGAGTTCCTGGATCTCGTTCTTGAACTCGTCCTTCTCTCCGAGCTCCTTCTGGATCGCGCGCATCTGCTCGTTCAGGTAATACTCCTTTTGCGTCTTCTCCATTTGCTTCTTGACGCGAGTACGGATGCGCTTCTCTACTTCCAGGATCTCGATCTCCGACCGCATGTAGCCCAAGACCTTCTCGAGTCGCTCGGCCGGATTGGTCGCCTCCAACAGAGACTGCTTGTCCTCAAGCTTGATCCCGAGGTGCGCAACGATCGTATCCGCCAACCGCGCCGGATCATCGATCGCGGCGACCGACATGATCATCTCAGGAGGGATCTTCTTGTTGAGCTTTACATAGTTCTCGAATGTCGAATTCACCGAACGGATGAGCGCCTCGACCTCGGTCGTCTTTTCACACTTCTCCTCGATCTCCTCGGCCAGGACCAGGAAGTACTCCGATTCATCGAGGTACCGAATTACCTGCGCGCGCTTCTTTCCCTCGACAAGCACCTTGACCGTGCCATCGGGAAGCCGCAGCAATTGCACGACAGTCCCTAACGTACCGATTGAATAAATGTCCGACTCGGCCGGCTCATTGGTTTTCGCGTCACGCTGCGCAGCCAGCAGGACGAATTTTTGTTTGTTCATCGCCTCTTCGAGCGCCCGTATAGATTTCTGGCGTCCGACGAAGAGTGGAACAACCATATGCGGAAACACAATAATGTCCCGCAGTGGCAACAGCGGCACTCGAATCCCGTTGCCACCCGCGCCTGGGTTGTCGCGCTTGTCGTTGCGAAATAGCATGCTCACTCACTCTCTGCCGAACTACTCAGGCAGTTTCGGCGGCCTTTTGGTAGAGAACAATCGGTTGCTCGCGCTTCGTAATCACTTCCTCCGAAATCACCACTTCTTTGATCGCGGGTTGCGAAGGGATTTCATACATAACGTCAAGCATCGTGTTCTCTAGAATCGCTCGCAGCCCGCGAGCCCCCGACTTGCGCTTCAAAGCCTCGCGCGCAATCGCGCCAAGAGCGCCTTCCGTAAACTTCAAATGAACGGCTTCCATCTCGAACAGCTTCTGGTACTGCCGGGTAAGGGCATTCTTCGGCTCTCTCAGGATTCGCACCAAGTCCTGCTCGCCCAACTCATCCAAGGTTGCAATGACCGGTAAGCGCCCAACGAATTCCGGAATCAGCCCGAACTTCAACAGATCTTCCGTCTGCACCTCATGCAGCAATTCGCTGACGCTCCGCTCTTCCTTCCGGCGTATGTCGGCGCCGAACCCCATGCCCTTCATTCCGATCCTTCGGCGTATGATTTCTTCGAGACCGACAAAGGCACCACCGCATATGAAAAGAATGTTTGCCGTGTCGACCTGAAGGAATTCCTGTTGCGGGTGCTTGCGGCCGCCCTTCGGCGGCACACTGGCCGTCGTGCCTTCAATGATCTTGAGGAGAGCCTGTTGTACACCTTCCCCCGAAACGTCGCGGGTAATGGACGGGTTGTCCCCCTTGCGAGAGATCTTGTCGATTTCGTCGATATAAACAATTCCGCGCTGCGCTTTCTCGACGTCGTAGTCGGCATTTTGCAGCAGGCTAAGAATGATGTTTTCAACATCCTCACCGACATAACCGGCTTCCGTGAGGCTGGTGGCATCCGCGATCGTGAACGGCACTTGCAGAAAACGCGCTAGCGTCTGCGCCAGCAATGTCTTACCCGATCCGGTTGGACCGATGAGCAAAATGTTCGATTTCTGCAATTCGACGTCGCCTGTCACCAACTGGCTGTCGATCCGCTTGTAGTGATTGTGGACAGCGACCGCCAAGACTTTCTTGGCACGCTCCTGACCGATCACGTATTGATCCAGCACCTTCTTGATGTCCGCAGGTTTGGGGACGGCTGACGTCGACGCCAGCCCCTCCTCCTGATCGCACTCCTCCGCAATGATATCGTTGCAGAGGTCGATGCACTCATCGCAAATGTATACAGTCGGACCCGCGATCAGCTTCCGGACTTCGTCCTGACTTTTTCCGCAGAACGAGCAAACTAGATTGCCGCTGCGGTCGTCCCCGTGCTTCGCCATACCAACCTCACTGCCGTTTTATTGGCCGGGCGGCGATCACTTCGTCCACCAACCCGTACTCAACGGCTTGTTTCCCCGTCATGAAGAGGTCTCGGTCCGTATCCTTCTCGATCTTCTTGAGACTCTGCCCGGTATGCTTCACTAGAATGTTATTGAGCTGCTCCCGGATGCGAAGAATCTCGCGCGCCTGGATGTCGATATCCGCCGCCTGCCCTTGAACCCCACCCAAAGGCTGATGAATCATGATGCGCGAATGAGGCAGCACACTGCGCTTCCCATTGGCACCCGCCGCAAGAAGCCACGCTGCCATGCTCGCCGCTTGCCCAAGGCAAAGGGTCGACACCTGCGGCCGGATGTACTGCATCGTATCGTAAATCGCCAAACCAGCAGTTACCGATCCTCCGGGCGAATTGATGTAGAAGTGAATATCGCGTTCCGGATCTTCCGATTCCAAGAATAGGAACTGTGCGGTGACCAGATTCGCGATCTCATCAGAAATTGGAGAGCCCAGGAATACAATACGATCCTTCAAGAGCCGCGAGTAGATGTCGTATGCCCTCTCCCCGCGCCCCGTCTGCTCAACGACAATTGGAACAAGACTCATAGTTCCTTCGCGATCTTCATGCGTTGTCCATCTTAGCCATTTTGCGTTGCGTCAGCAATCTGCATCGACTGCGGACGCTTGGTCGCGCGCGCCTTCGACACTACGAGCTCGGCCGCTCGCGACCGCAGCATGCTCGTTCCGAGCTGACGTCTTGCTGCGGGGTCTTCGTAGAACGCGCGTACCCGCTCGCCTGCAGCGCCAGCTTGCTCCGCCAACTGCTGAATCCGCGCATCCACATCGGCGTCGGCAACCGCAACCGATTCTTTGTTGGCGATCGCTTCCAACAACAGCGACAACTTGACCTGCTCTTTGGCCCGCGGTTCCAAATCCTTCCGGAGCTGTTCTTGGTTGCGCAGCGGAAGCCGTTGTTGCCGCAGCTCGTGCGAAACCTCATCCATCAGGCTTTCCAGTCCCTGATCGATCAGAGCCTGGGGAACCGGAATGTCGTTCGTCTCAGCCAGCCGCAGCAGCACGCCGCGTCGCAGCGCCTCTTCGCTTCGCGCCGCCGCTTGCGCTTCAAGCTGTACGCGGACCTGTTCGCGAAGCTCTTCGACACTCGCACAATCGCCGCGATCTTTCGCGAACTCCGCATCGATCTCCGGGATTTCCTTGCGTCCGATCGCGTTGACTACGACGCTGAAACTGACCGTCTTTCCAGCCAGCTCGCCCGATACATTTTCAGTCGGATACGTCAGCTCAAAATTCGCCGCGCCGCCGACCGCGGCACCGCGAAGCTGGTCGTCAAATCCCGCTGGAAACCCATTGTTCCCGAGCTCAACCTCACGATCCTTCGCACGACCGACAACTCGGCCATCGATCCGGGCTTCGTAGTCCAGGGTGACGACGTCACCGGGTTCGACCACGTTTCGTTCCGTCACCGGATGCAAACGAGCCGCCGCTTGTCGCATCTGCTCAAGGTATCCATCCACATCGGCATCCGATACTTCAAATACAGGCTGTTCAACCTCGAGTCCGTCGTAGCCCTGGACGTCAATCTCGGGTTTGACCTCAACCGTTGCCGTGTAACGAAGCACGGCCCCAGGAGCCGATCGCTCGGTCGTGATATCTGGACGCCCAACGACCGGAAGCTGACTTGTCTGAACTGCTTCCGCATACGATCTCTGAATCAGGCGTTCGTAAACTTCCGCACGCACGCGGTCGCCGAAAATTCGCTCCAGCACGTGCCGCGGAACGTGTCCTCGACGAAAACCCGGAACTCGAGCCGACCGTTTGAGCTGGTCGTAGCTACTCTCGATCTCTGCCGAAACTGCTTCAGCAGGAATTTCCACCGCAAGTCGCCGACGCAACGCGTCGACAGCTTCCACCTCGATCTTCTGCGACATCTCTTCATCAACTCCGCTTGTGTTCAGGATAAGCACACGCCCCATAGTCATTCAAGGAACTTCGCCGTGCTGCCGCCCGCGTCGAGCGCTTGCGTGCGCTCACCATCCAGGCGCGATCTTCAAAGGTGTTGACGCGCCCGTCGATCTCGGCCGTCCGATTCTCGATCCCGCCAGGCCGACGGGATGCGTAGAATGAGCGTCTGCCCGCCGGAGGTGCATCCTCTTTCGCGATGCGATACAAGCGACGTGCAACACTCGCTTCTTATCCAACAGTAGGTTCGAGGAGGTTTTCTGGTGAGGGCGACGGATCCACAACTCGAAACTCTTTGCATCAACACGATACGCACGCTGTCGATCGATGCCGTGCAGAAGGCCAATTCCGGCCACCCCGGACTCCCACTTGGCGCGGCACCGATGGCCTATGCGCTTTGGCAACATCACCTACGTCCCAACCCGGCAAATCCGTACTGGCCGAATCGAGATCGATTTGTCCTTTCCGCCGGACATGGCAGCATGCTGTTGTATTCCCTGCTGCATCTGAGCGGCTACGATCTCACGCTCGATGACATCAAGGCGTTCCGCCAATGGAAGAGCCGAACGCCGGGACATCCAGAAGCGACGATCGCTCCCGGCGTAGAAGCAACCACGGGTCCACTGGGACAAGGCTCGGCGAATGCCGTTGGGATGGCGATTGCCGAAAGGGTCTTGGCGTACCGCTTCAACCGCCCCGGACACACGATCGTCGATCACTACACCTATGCGTTGGTCTCGGACGGCGATCTCATGGAAGGTATTTCGGCCGAAGCGGCATCCTTCGCCGGGCACTTGGGACTGGGCAAGCTCATCTACCTATACGACAGCAACGGGATCTCGCTCGATGGCCCGACGTCCATGACCTTCTCCAAGGAGGATGTCGGGGCACGGTATCAAGCCTATGGCTGGCACGTTCAGCATATAGAGGATGGCAATACAGACGTCTCCGCAATCAGCGCCGCTCTTGCGACGGCAAAGGCTGAGACAACTCGCCCATCCATCATCATTGTAAAGACAACTATTGGCTATGGCTCGCCCCACAAGCAGGGCACGGCCGATGCCCACGGCAGCCCCCTCGGTGTCGAAGAAGTCAAGCTCACCAAAATAGCCCTCAACTGCGATCCAGAAGGCTCCTTCAACATTCCCGAGGAAGCTCTGCGCCATTTTCGAACCGCGCTGGCGCGCGGCCAGGAAGCGCAAACCGCTTGGGACCAGGGATTCACCGCCTACGCGCACGAACACCCAGATCTCGCCGAAGCATGGCGGCAAGCCCTGCGCGGTCAATTGCCCACCAGTTGGGACAACGAAATCCCATCCTTTTCCTCAGCCGACGCACAAGCGACGCGGCAGGCTGGCGGCAAGGTGCTCAACGCCATCGCGAAACATGTACCGTTCCTCGTCGGCGGCGATGCGGACCTTTCCGTCTCAACGGCAACCGCGCTCAAAGACGCCGGTTCATTCGACGCCACAACCGGGGCCGGCCGCAATTTCCATTTTGGAGTACGAGAGCATGCCATGGGCAGCATCGCCAACGGCATGGCCTACCACGGAGGAATCCGCCCGTTCGTTTCAACCTTCTTCGTCTTCTCCGACTACATGCGCCCAGCGATCCGCCTTGCGGCCTTGAATCATCTTCCACTGATCTGCGTGTGGACTCACGACTCGATTGCTCTAGGCGAAGACGGGCCAACGCATCAACCGATCGAGCAACTGATGTCGCTACGTGCGATGCCGAATCTCGTCATGATTCGACCAGCCGATCCAAACGAAACAGCCGAAGCTTGGCGCTGGACGATGAGGCACGGTGACGGACCCGTGGGGCTTGTGCTGTCACGCCAGAAGCTGCCGGTCCTCGATCCCGCAAAGGTGGCTGGACCGAATGGTGCGGCGCGCGGTGCCTATGTGCTCGCCGACGCCTCCAACGGCCAGCCGGCGGCCATCCTCATCGCTACCGGATCCGAAGTGCACTTGGCATTGGCCGCCCAGTCGACTCTGGCCGCGACTGGCGTTCAGGTTCGCGTCGTCTCCATGCCCTCTTGGGAAATCTTCGCGGCGCAGGAGCCGCAGTATCGCGAACGCATCCTCCCGTCAGCCGTCGCCGCACGCGTCTCCATCGAGGCCGGATGCACGCTGGGTTGGGAGCGTTGGATCGGCACCTCCGGAATCGCAATCGGCATCGATCGTTTCGGTGCATCCGCTCCAGGCGAAGTGAACCTGAAGGAGTTTGGCTTCACCGTCGAACGCGTTTGCGATGCTGTGCGCAGCCTGCTGTCGAAGTAACCCGGCGTCAGAGCTGGAGCCTAGGCTGCCGCACCGGCCGCTGATTCCTCGAGTCGATCGACAAGGGGTCCTTCCCCCAACCAAGAGTTGGCCGCCCTCCGCCCAGCGGCATGCATGGCAGCCAAGACCCCGCGTTCGAAGTACAAATACGAGCCGGCGTTGAACGTGTTGTCCCGGGCAGGACGCACGGCTTCGTAGAGAGTCACGGCACGGTAACGACCTGCATCAATCTCCGCGAGACGGTTGCGTTCAAGAAGCAACTTACGGTCGACGTTGTACGCATTCTCCAAAAAGCTGTCGACGGTCCGCTCCACCGCTCGACCAAAATGTGGGAACGGCGGCTCTTCGCGGTCCGCCGGCTCCGTCACGAGCACCGTGATGATTTCCTCTGCACCCAATGCAACGACGGGCGCGAGCGGAGTGTTCACGAGAAGTCCACCATCCCAGAGCAGGTGTGGTCCCACTCGCACCGGCGGGAACAACAGCGGGATGCTGCAACTCGCCATAATCATGTCGACCGTGATCGCATCGACAATGTGATAGTCGGGCGGGCGCGTGTGTGTGGTTTCCGTCGTCACATACCGAACGACGTGACCCGTGTGCGCATTGACCGTGTTGATCGCCAGATCAATCCCACGATTCGGCACCTCTTCCCCGCCCATTGCATCGATGAGCCGTTCGCGCAGCTGCGACGTATCCGCGACAAACGGCGCCTTGATACCTTGCAGGAAGTCACTGATCAGCTCGAACCGCGCCGTCAGCAGGTACTCGACAATGAGCGCCATCCCACTGCCGCGACGCGGTGGGAAGTGATTTCGGGCACGCTGCCAAAGCGCTGTCCATCGGCGCCCAGGCCACAGCCACTTTGCCCCCTCTTCGAGAGCGAGTCGTGCCAGCCTCTGAGTTGCGGTGCGAAAGAAGACCTCACTCGCCACCGCCGGCGGGTTGTCGGCGATCCCGTTCCAAAAGTCCATCATCTCCCGCGGGGATTTCCCCGCCGCGATAAGCGCACTGTTGATGGCCCCCGCCGACGTGCCTGACAAGACCGTCGGGCCATCGGCAAACCGGGCGTCGCGCAGCAAGCGCTCGTATACGCCCACTTGGAAAGCGCCGCGCGCACCGCCGCCGGAGAGAACCAAGCCCAGCTTATGTCGTCGCCCTGGTCGTTTTTGCCTTCGCTTCATGGAACCCCCAACTCCCCCTCCTCCGCACTCATCTCCGCGCCGAAGCCAAATTGCAAGGACGAACTCGTCACGCCACGCCAGGTGGACGCTTGGTTACCGGCATCATTCCGACCTTCACCGACGAGCTCAGCCGCTACAGTCCGCCTTGCAGAGAACTCCGGCTGCCAGGAAGAAGCAACCGGTCTGGTTCACACCCAGGCTGTATAGATCGGCGACACCCCCTGGCTCAGTCTTCGTGACTCGCCAGCCGCCTGGCGACAGAGATAGGCCCTCGCCGGTGTCGCTGTGAAATTGGTAGCCCTCGGGAAAATGAAATGCCGGTTCAAGCTGGTCCCCCACCGCAAGATCGTCGGCGCGACATTCCAGCATTCCCTTCCGGTACAGCACCTGTTCCCGCCCGACGCGAAAGCTTGCGCCGTTATCGAGCGTGACCTTCAAAACCGGCTGCTGGTCGGATGTCTTGTGTGCGTCCAACACACGGCGAAAGCGCACGCGCCCTGATGGTTCCCGGGTAAACACCGAAATTGGCTTTCCCGCCACGGTCTTGACCGTCAGCGCACCTTCCGGTGTTTCGATTTTGGTTTCGGGAGCCAGGGCACAAACGACTTCGTTCATTCCTATACCTCGCAGCCTCGGCTCTTATCGTATCGCCAAGACACACGAAAGCGACGGCGTCGTCACGCCAGGATTGCCGTGAGCCGTTGTCCACGCAAAGCCGACCGCCAAGCGCCTTCGACCTCGGACTTGCTCATCCCGTTCACCATCTTCGCTGCTTCTTCCGGACTCGGGAACCCCGACAGCGTGCCCTCCGCCAGGGCCAAGGCACGCTCGAAGCGGCTATCGGCAAGCGACGCATAGCGATAGCGCAGCTTCTTGCGCGCCCGTTGTATCTCTTCTTCGCTGAAGCCGTGATCGGCGGCCTCCTGACAGGTATCCAGAACCGCGCGTTCGAGACGATGCACGGCGCCGCGTGCGGCGCTGGCCGAGAGAATCGCAACCGCCCAGCCGTTGCCCCAATCGAGACTCGCGGAGACCTCGTATCCCAAACCAAGCCGTTCGCGCACCTCCTGAAAGAGCCGGCTGTCGGGATCGGCGCCCACGAGGTCAAGCGCCAGCCCGACCGCAATCAAGCTGCGTGGCTGCGGTGGGATTGCGATCAGATGCAGCATATGCGCCTGGCCGCCGTCACCTCGAACACGCAAAGCGCCCGACTGTCCGAAACCCACACGCGGCAGCCGGGCCGGTGGACCCGCAGGCGCGTGCCGGAGGTGCCGACGCACCGCTCGGCGCACGATGTCTTCCTGAACGCCGCCGACAACCGCCAACACAGCGCGTGCATGCGTGAAGTTGCGCTTGATGAAATTGGCCACATCGCGTGCGTGCAGCGCACGTAGGCTGCGCATGCTACCCCAAACCGGATTCGCTAGCGGGCCGCGAAAGAAGCGTGACCAAGCACGCGTATGCAGGCGTTCAATCGGGTCATCAATGCGGCCACGTGCTTCATCGACAACCACGCGCCGCTCCTTGCGGAATCGCTCTTCGCTGACTTCACTGTTGTAGAACTGATCTGCCAGCAAGGCGATGGCGTCGGACACGTCCTCATTGAAGACCTCGAACGTCAACGAAATTGTCTCGTAGCCCGTGTCCGCATTGTGCTCGCCACCCAATTCCGCCGCGCGCCGGTTGAGCGCCACCTGATCGAGCGAGCTGGTCCCTTGGAAAAGCATGTGCTCTGCCATATGGGCAATCCCGGGATGACGACCGTCGAAGCGCGCCCCCGCTTGAATGCTCAGCGCAATCGCCGTCAGTGGAGCTGGCATGTGCTGATGGATGACGCGCAGCCCTTGGTGTCTAAACCGATGTATGGCGGCCATAGGTTGGGTGTCGCTGGCGCTTAGCCGAGGTCGATCGACGGAGCAACCGTCTTTCGCCGTTCCGTACAGGAAAACCGGCCGCGTATGCGCACCGCTGGTTCAGTTGGAATCTTGGGCAATGAAGTCGAAGGCACGCCGCACATCAGCCTCGGCAACCGACCCTTGATCGCGCAGGTGCTCAAGCAGGGTGCGGACCTTCAGAACGCTGTGCAACTGAATCCCTGAATCGGCCAACACCCGGCTGCCACTCTGTTCGCGATCGACAACGACCACCACGTCGGTCACGATCAGGCCGGCCTCGCGAAGCGGTGCAATCGCTTCCAATTTTGCCCCTCCGGTCGTCACAACGTCGTCGACCACCAAAGCACGATCGCCGGCAGCGAACACTCCCTCAACCATCTTCTTGGTGCCATAGGCCTTCGCTTCCTTGCGCGGATATACCAAGGGGCGATTGCTCGCCAGCGACATGGCGACGGCAAGAGGCAAACCCGCGTACGGAATGCCGGCCAAGCAAACATACTCTACTTGCGCTGTGCACTGCAGCATCGCGGTCGCAACTTCACGCAATACGGCCGGGTGACCGATCAACACGCGCAGATCGACGTAGAACGGTGAAGTACGACCGTCCTTGAGGACAAAATCCCCGAAACGTACGGCACCGATCTTATGAAGGGCGACCGCAAGATGGGCGACGTCAACCACGGACGCTCACTTGGACGCGACGGGAATGCGGCGTCGCAAGAACCACAGTACCGCTGGCAGAACCAGAGCTGGAAGTGGGCTATCCGGCACGACACCGCCCGTGGCCGGATCGATCCGGCACCCGCAGCCGCCGCCACCACCGCCACCCGAAGTCTTCGCCGTCGCCGTCGGCAACGCGGGCGCGGCACTCCGTGTTGGTGTTGGCGTGGCAATCCCAGAAGCCGCCGTCCGAGTAGGGGTCACGGTTGGATGCTGGTCGAACACGGTCGCTGTCGGAGTTGGCGTCGCTGTCCCTTCGCCTCCGACAGGCGTTTCCGTAGCGCTCGGGCTCTGTACCCCCTCCGTCTCGTGGACCGTCGCTGTTGCGGTGCTCGTTGGCTCTAGAACACCGCCCTTGAAGGGGTTGCTCGCCACGTAGATGTCGACGAAGTTGTCGCTGTCGTCTGCAGACAGTTGGGCACTTGACTGAAAGACCACAGCGCCACCGTCGCTGCTGATCTGCGGCGTAGAACTGTCGCCCTGCGGCGATGCACCGCCGGCGTTTTGACTGACCAAGCGAATCTCGCCGCTGGTCACGTCGGCAACAAAGACATCGACGCGGCCATTTGTGTCATCTGCCACAAGATTCGACGCGAGAGATTGAAAGGCCACAAAGCGGCCATCGGCGCTCACGCTCGGGGTCTGGCTGCCGCCGTTCGCGGGCTCACCATTCAACCCCAGACTCACCAGGCGCGTCGTACCGTCAAGACGATCACGGATATAGATGTTACGCGTGCCGCTGGTATCGGCAGGGTCGAGATTGCGAGCGTTCGAGAAGAAAACCACGAAGCGCCCGTCGGCGCTGATCCCCGGCGCACCGCCACCGGCCTCGCTCGGCCCATCCCCTTGCTCACCCTGCCCGTTGACGCTGGCACGCTCGATTTCTCCACTGCAGCGATTGCGCACAAAGACATCGCGCGCCGAGTTCGTATCACTCGCAACCAGATTGGACGCATCTGAATAAAACGCCACCAAGCACCCGTCGTCGCTGATCGCCGGTCCGGCGCTGGCTCCGTTTGCGGTGCGCGGCTGCGTCGCTCCGAGGCTGGTGAGCGTAAGTGTCTCGAGGCTTCCTGTTTCACGGTCAAAAACAAAGATGTCACTCACTTCGTTGTCGTCGTTGCTGATGAGATTGTCGGCTTGCGAGGCAAAGATGACGAAGCGCCCATCGGAGCTGATCGCCGGCGGCAAATCGGGAATGGCTCCCCCGCCCTGCCCGTCCTGCGCCAGTGACAAGGCCACCGTCGAGTGCGCCTGACGGTCGTAGAGAAAAACGTCCGGTAGACTGTTGAAATCGCCGGTGACCAAATTCGATGCCCCGGATCCAAAGGCGACGAAGCGGCCATCGACACTTAATACGGCGGGAAAGCTGTTGTCGTT
>JACQEN010000258.1 GCA_016200585.1 Deltaproteobacteria bacterium | reverse complement strand
GTCCACACGCTCGGCCCAGCTGAATGGCTGCGTCTTCCATTCTTCTTCATCGTCGCCGTCTTTTACGCATATATCACCGACGAGACGAAGGTCGAGCGCTGGCGACGGCAGCAGGTGGAGCGCGAGCGCGAGAGACTCAAGTCGTTGTTCAGTATCACCGAGCCGTTGCGCGGCGAGTTCTGCGGAGAACAGTGGATCAGCGAAGTTGCTCGATCGGTTGAATTTGCTTTTCCAAGATTGAACTGCTGCGTCTCCCAGGCGCCTGTCGAAGGCAGCGATGGCGCCGCTGTGTGGTTCCCCATCCGTGACCGCGAGGTGACTGTCGGCGGCTTCTTGGCCTGGCCGCGTGACGAGCGTCCACTGACCCCGACGGAGGAGCAGTTTTGCAACGTTGTGGCGTCCGTGGCAGGGTCTGTTTTGAGTGCGGCTCGGGTTGCGAGCGACAGCGAAAATCTGCGGCTCCGGCAGGATTTCTTGGGTATGCTTTCGCACGAGTTGCGAACCCCGTTGCATGCGATTCTCGGATATTCGGAGATGCTGGGCAACATTGCGGACCAACTCTCCGATGCTCGTATGCCGCAGATCATCGATCGCCTGCGTGCCAATGCCTGTCATCTCCAAGAGCTGGTCGGCGAGATGCTCTCGCTGGCGGAATTGCGGGCCGGTGAAGATCGGGTTGAGCTCGGAGAAGTTGAGCTTCGCAAGTTGCTAACCGACGCAACGATCGAAGCGAAGGCCGAGCTTACCGATCGACCGATCGAGCTGTCGATCGAGGTCTCGCGGGGGACGCCGCGGCTGATTACCGACGGTCGCAAGTTGCAGAAAATCCTCCGTTGCCTTGTGAGCAACGCAGTGAAGTTCACCCACGAAGGGTTCATCCGATTGCGTGCGATGGCTCGGGAGCAGGATAGGATCGAAATTTCTGTTAGCGATTCCGGCATAGGCATCGAGCAAAAGCACTTCGAGACGATCTTCGAAGAGTTTCGCCAAGTCGATGCATCGCTGACTCGGCGGACGGGGGGGCTCGGCCTCGGCCTGTCGCTGGCACGCGGACTCGCCAGCATGCTGGGCGGGGAGATCACTGTCGAAAGCCGACCAGCCGGAGGATCGACGTTCCGCCTCGTTCTTCCTCGTCAAGCAGCCGACGAGGCTGGCGATCGCGTCGCCGAGAGAGAGTGGTCTTGCGCCGGAACCAGGGCCGTTGCCGGGCAGTCGAGCGTCGGTCGGGTGGCGTAAGCCCAGCGGCCGGGGGGTTACGGTTAGCGCCAAGAAATCCGTCCTCAATGCCCTCAGCTCCTGGCGGTGTGAAGGCGCTTACGGGGGTGTGTGGACGCTTGGCTCAAGGCAATGGGGCTGTCGGTGCGCTGTTCGGGGGGCGACGCTGGAACGGCCCGGAGCGTATGCAGGGGGCGAACCGCCAACTCGTTCCCGGGCTACCCTTGGTCTGCGGGCGTCGCCGCTGGTAGACTCACCATGTGCTGAAGGTAGTGACATTGGCGGAGATCGAGCGAATCTTCGAGGTGCTCGAACGGCTGGATATCTCGCGAGAGGCGGTCGTGATTCCGCTTCGCCCGGCAGCACCGGGCGCGGTACGGCGCTTGGCAGGCGGGAAATTTGAAATCGTCGTGGATTCGGAGATACCGTTCGACCAGTGGTTGGCTGTTCTCGAAAAACAGCTGCAGTCACTGCAGTGATTGAGGGAGAGCGATGAGGGGTCGGAAGCGCTTGTGTGGATTGGTGTTAGGCGTGGTGTCTCTTGGAGTTCCGACGAGTGCAGGGGCGCGTGAGCGCACGATCGTCGGTCCCGATCGTGCTGAGACCGCTAAGCTGGTCAAATCAGCGATCGTTCTGGAGCCTGAATCAGGGTTAGTTCTGTTCGAGAAGGATTCTCATCATCAGGGTCCACCGGCATCGATGACCAAGATGATGCTGATGCTGTTGGTGGCGGAAGGGGTGCGAAACGGATCCTTGCACTGGAACGATCCTGTTCGCGTTTCTGAAAGGGCGAGCAAGATGGGAGGCTCGCAGGTTTACCTCAAACCCGGTGAAGTGTTCACGCTTGGCGAAATGATGGCAGCCATTGTGATCCACTCGGCCAACGATGCTGCGTATGCAGTAGCCGAAAGGGTCGCGGGCTCAGCCCCAGACTTTGTGAACCGGATGAACGAGCGGGCACGAGAGCTCGGACTGAAAGAAACGCAATATCGAAGCGTGCATGGCCTACCGCCCGAGGCTGGCAAGCCAGCTGATTTGAGCAGCGCGCACGATCTTTCGTTGCTGGCTCAGAAACTGATTGCCTTCCCGGAAATCCTGAAGTGGTCGGGCACCAAGAAGACGAAGTTTCGCAATGACACCCTGATTCTGACGAACACTAATCGCTTGGTACAAGAAAACGATTGGATCGACGGGCTGAAGACGGGTTCGTATGGGGCCGCTGGGTTTAGTGTGACCGCCACGGGACGGCGCGACGGAATGCGATTGATCGCTGTGGTTATGGGCGCGCCCGACAGGAATACCTGCTTTGCGGCGGCCGAACAGTTGCTGAAGAACGCCTTTGCCGAATACCAGATGCTGGCGCCGATTCATGAAGGCGACGTAGTTGCAAACGATGTTGCCGTTAAACGTGGTCGTCCGAGGTTCGTGCGCGTCGTCGCCGGAGGAACCTTAACGGTGTTGTCGAAACGCGGCCAGAGTCGGCATTTCGGCCTCGAGCTGTCGCTTCCGCCGGCGATCGAAGCGCCGCTGACCGCGCGGCAGGTTGTTGGCCAGGTCATCGTTCATGAAGGCGAGCACGTGGTTGGGACCGTTCCCGCCGTCGCCGCGGATGACGTCGAAGTGGGTGGTCTGTGGGATCGCGTCTTTTGAATTGAGAACGCGTTTCGTTGCGACACGAGAATTCAAGCTCGCCAACGCGTGTGTCCGGTGCCCAGTTCGTGCTAGGACGAGTGAAACCGATATGAAGCCACTGGCCATCCTCGGATCGACGGGATCCATTGGAGTCACCACGCTCGATCTTGTCGCGCGGTTCCCCGAACGCTTCTCGATCGTCGCACTGGCGGCTGGGAAGCGAGTCGAGCGTCTGGCGGAACAGATGGAACGTTTCCGCCCTCGCCTAGTAGCCGTCGCAGATGAGGATGCGCGTTCTCAATTGATCCGGTTGGTTCCGCATTTTAAGGGTGAGATTCTGTGGGGCGAAAGCGGTTTGTGTTGCGTTGCGACGGTTTCGGAGGCGAAGCTTGTTGTTTCCGCTCTGGTTGGAGCTCTGGGCCTGTTGCCGACGTTGCGCGCCATTGAATCAGGGAAGGATGTCGCTCTCGCCAACAAAGAAGTGTTGGTAGTCGCGGGCGAATTGGTCACGCGCGCGGCGCGCCGTGCAGGGGTGAATCTGTTCCCCGTAGACAGCGAGCACAACGCGATTTTTCAAGCGTTGCGGGGCCACCGCCTTGATGAGGTGCGTCGGTTGATACTGACTGCATCCGGCGGGCCCTTCTTGCGCCGGCCGCGCAGCGAAATGGCCCAGGTGACGCGCGATGATGCCTTGCGTCACCCCACATGGAAGATGGGTGACAAGATCACGATCGATTCAGCGACCCTCATGAACAAAGGGTTGGAAGTAATCGAGGCGAGATGGTTGTTCGATTTGCCGGCCGATCAGATTGACGTCGTCATCCACCCGCAGAGCATCGTCCATTCGATGGTCGAGTACGTTGACGGGTCGGTGATCGCCCAGATGGGGATTCCGGATATGACGATTCCTATTTCGTACATCTTGGCATACCCCGAACGCTTGCCGATTTCTCATTTGCCGTCGCTCGACTTGCCACGGGCGGCGAATCTCGAATTCTACGAGCCCGACGAAGAGAGGTTTCCGTGTCTCCGCTTAGCGTACCGCGCCTTGCGAGCTGGCGGAACGGCGACGGCCGTGCTGAACGGTGCCAACGAGGTTCTCGTTGCTGCCTTTCTGAGAGGGCAAATTCATTTCACCGATATTCCTGCGGGGATTGGAGCAGTACTGGATGCGCACCAGATCCAGGGATCGGCGGATCTGGACACGCTGATTGAAGCGGATCGATGGGCCCGAACAGTAACCGAGCAGTACATCGAAGAGGGCGAACGGCCTCGACGCCTGGTTGTTTCGTCGAAAGGCGAAACTTGCTGATTGTTGAGTCATAGGCGCGACTTTACAGTCTCGAAGTGCGGTGGTAACAAAATCAATTTCTGAGGACAGGCGTGGATCGCAGTGAGCTGAAGACCTTTCAGGTGCTACTGATTGAGCGTCGCGAGGAAATCCTTGGCGAAGCCGAGCGTACCGTTGGCGGCATGACCGACAGCAAGGAAACGTTCCCTGATCCGACCGACCGTGCAAGCCTCGAATCGGAACGCAATGCACTCCTGCGGATCCGGGACCGAGAGCGCAAGCTCCTAGGCAAGATCGACGAAGCACTCTTGCGCATTGCCGACGGTAGTTATGGCGTCTGTGAGTCCTGCGGTGGCGCCATCGCGATCGAGCGCTTGCGAGCGCGACCCGTGACGACCCAGTGCATAGACTGCAAGGCCGCAGAAGAAGAGGAAGAACGTCGACAACGAATGCGCACGCTAATCTCTTAGTGCTCGAATTTCGTTGAGCAAGCCGGCTCAAGTCAGGGCTGGCGGACCGATTCGCAGTGCTTACCCTTTGACTCTTCCGGGTTTCATGATACGTACGCAGCCCTTGGGTTTTAAGGTTCTGGTTTTGGGCTGAACCTTGGCGGCCGGAGGGGACAATTGGCGCGTCTCGATTCGTCAATCCTACATGAAATCGTTCACGTGGTGCAGACTCGTGCACGCATCCCAGAACGCATCACCGTTCTGAAACGACAATATCAACTTACCTACTTGGAAGATCACAAGCAGCGTATGGAAGAAGCCTTGCGCCGCCACGATCCTGATCGCCTGAATATGCTCTTTGGTCAGTTAGCGAGCAAGGTGAAATACCAGGTATTGCGCAAGGTTGCGGCGCCGAAAGCGAAGCGTGCTGCGACCCGGACGAGCCGCAATCGAACGCCAACAACACGGCGCAAGAAGCGTGCTCAGGCGCGCTGAAGCGGGGTAGCCCTGCAAGCAGGGGCCTCACGCCGGAGTCTCCCATCACCGGTTCACGCGGTTGCGAGGAAGGGAAGGGTGGGCCGAATCGACGTCCGGCGCGGGTATCTGTGGCGTGGGCTCTTGCCGTCGCTGTCGGGCTGACGGCTTTCCACTTCTGGTCGTCGCGAGAATGCCTGCATGCCTTCTTTCACTTCGACGATTTCTGGGTCCTGGCTACTGCCGACAGAATAAGAATCTCGTCGATTGCCGATATAGCTAAGTTCTTTGAGCCGATTCACGGGCTGGTGCTCTACCGGCCTCTTTCGACGCTCGGTTATTTCTATCTCCTGCGCCAGATCTTTGATTATCAGCCGTTAGGCTACCATGTGGTGCAAATCGGCTTTCACGTGGTCACCGGTCTGCTTGTCTATCTCTTGGCTGATAAGATCCTCCAGTCGCCATGGCGTGCTGCGACCGTCGCCTTGGTGTACGCAACTGCTCCGGGCCACGCGATCGCAACCTGCTGGAACGCACTGTTCACGATGACCGGTGCGGCAGTATGGTACTTTGCAGCGTTGTTGGTATGGCTCGGAAGCGATCGGCGTTGGCGCATCCCGGCTGTGCTGCTGCTGTTCTTTCTAGCGCTCTTGTCGAGTGAGCATGGTGCCAGCTTGCCAATGGCGTTGACCCTGGCATCTGCCGTGCTGCTGCAACACCCTTGGCGACGGATCGTAGGTGAACAAGCACCGTTCTACTTATTGCTTGGGGCGTACGTCGGTGCCAAAGCCTACTACGTTGCATTTTTGTTGGAGCGGGCATTTCCGGATCCGTTGCAGCGCGCAGTGGTCCGCCAAGGATATGCACTGAACTTCGACCCTCTGGCGATCACAAGGAATCTGGGTCGATACGGTGGCTTCGCGCTGGATGCGCTCTACGCGATTCCGCTTACAGATGGTTTAGCGGTTGCCATCGGATCAGGCCTGCTTTGCGCTGCGTTCTTCGGCACTGTCCTCGTGCTCGTGCAACCTTGGCGGCAGCAAGCGCTTCGCGCAGCGGTCTTCGGAATCGACCTCTTCATTGTTGCCCTCGGGCCGGTGCTGATCCTCCAAAACCACCTCTTTTCGTATTACGTGGGGATCGCAGCGGCGGGTTTATCCATTTGCTTGATCGCGCTTACGCGTCTCTTCGCACCGCTGGTGAGGGTCGGCGCTATTGTTGCCGGCTTCGTGTGTTTGGCGTTGCACTTTGGCGTTACAGCGGATCAGGTTCGTCAAAGTGAGGAATTTCGGCTCTTCTGGGGATTCACTCGGTCGGCTGCGCAGTGGCTCTATTCGGTGGATGCGGTTGCCCTGCCGGGAACCGTGGACGAGGTCGTGGTTCCCAGCGATTCGGTGACACAGATGGTTTTCGACGTCGGCAGGGGGCACGAGATTTTTCTGTGTGCACGATACAAGGTTCGAACGACGCGGGCTGTGGAATCCGAACCCTCGGCACCACGACGTGTGATTCTATCTCGGTCCCTCGGCTCCTATCCGGATCTCTCCAGGGGTTGGCCATGGCTCCGGCCCTGCCGGCGCTAGAGAGGTCGGGACCGAGGCGCAATCCCGCGCCAGATCCGGAATCCTGACGCGAAACGTCGTACCCGAGCCCAAGCGGCTCTGTACGTCGATCTGGCCGCTCAAGAGGTCGATCAACCGCCGCACGATGTATAACCCCAGGCCGACCCCGCTGGAGTGGCGGGAGTTCGAGCGAACCTGCCGGAACATTCCGAAGATATTGCTGATCTCATCATCCGGGATTCCGATTCCGGTATCGTTGACCACGAATTCAGCGTTGCGATTGCGCTCCGATTTCAGGGTGATCTCGATTGAACCGCTATCGGTAAACTTGATCGCATTAATGATCAAGTTGCGCAGTATCGTTTTGATCTTCCTCCTGTCGCTGCGTAAGGGGCCGTCGCTTGACAGTTGCCAGACGAGACTGACGTCGCTTTGCCGCGGCAGCGGATCAATCTGCTGCCGAAGCTCTTCGAGTAAGTCGCTCAGGCTGAAATCCTCAACGTCGAGCGGCATGTTCCCGGCTTCAAGTCGGTTGACGTCGAGGGTGGCGTGATCGTGGTCGGCGTGG
>JACQEN010000248.1 GCA_016200585.1 Deltaproteobacteria bacterium | reverse complement strand
TGCACGGTCCCGATGGCGATCTCAGCGGCAACGTCGACATCACCATACGCCACGAGGTGCCGATCAATGCCGAGGTTGTTTGCAAGAACGTCGATCTGCAGGGCGTCCTGCGTGATGCCGGTGCGGCCGTCCCCTTCGGCTTGCAAATGAATGGAGCCGTTTCCCTGCACGGAGCGTTTGATCCTCTCGATCTTGGTCTCGAAGGCAAGGGCGACGCCGTCGGTTCGCAAGCCGGCGGCAAGCCGCTGGCAGCGTGGCGCGCCTCGACGCGCGTCGTCCCGCATCGTGTCAGCGTCGAAGCCCGCGCGACCCAGAGCGAAGGCAACGAGGCGACCGTCACGCTCTCCATCGATAACCATCAGTTCAATGGCGAAGCACGGCTTGATGCGAAGGATCTGCGCCCGTTGAACGTGCTGTTGCCGACGCCGGTCGGCGCGCTGGCCATGAGCGGCGCGGCGCAAGCCCAGGTGCAGTTCGCGGCGACGACCGAGCACCCGGAGATTCATGCGCAGCTGAAGACGCAGGATCTTACGGTTATGGGCAGCCGCGTACCAAAGCTCGAGGGGACGCTCGATATTGCGCGTGGGTTCCTGAAGACCAGTGATCTGCATATCGACTCGGTCAACGGCAGCCTCAGCTTGAGCGGGTCGGTGGCTTTGGTGCCGGAGTACGAGAACGCTGCGACGTTGAACTTGCGCAACTTCGACACCGACATTCTGATTTCCATCCTGCAGGCGGCCAGCGGTTCGCGTTTACCGTTGAGTGGCGGTGTCGTCGACGGCTCGGCGCAGTTACAGGGGAAGTGGTCACGCCTGACGGCCCAGTCGACGCTGACCGCTAACCGGCCACGCCTCTGGACGGAGCCGCTGGAACAAATTTCTCTCACCGCGGCCGTCACAGGCAGGCACTGGAGCGGCCAGCTCGAGGTGGTCCACTCGCACGGCGAGTCCGTCAAGCTCGACGCGCAAGGCGATGGCGACACGAGCAGCCAGATCAAGGTCGCGAGCAGCGTCATCGATATCGGGCGCCTGATGGGTTCAGGCAAGCGTGGTTTGGCGGGAACCGTCGTCGCCGAGGGAGAGCTGAGCGGTCCATTGGCACAGCTCGGCGGCCATGCCGTGTTGAAGGGCACGAATCTGGCTGTCCAAGAGCACGCCATCGGCGATTTCGAAGTACAGCTGAGTGGAGCACGAGGCGACTGGCAGTGGCAGGCGAGGGCGCTCTACGACCTGCTCAGCGCTCGGGGCACGTTCTCGCTCCTGCGAGGCCAACCCTACACGGTCAACGGCGAGTGGCGGCAGGCGGAGCTCAGCGCCTTCCTGGGCGGTGATCCAGCCGTTCGTTTGTGGTCGAGCGGCAACCTGACACTTGCAGGTGTGCTGCCGTCTGCTGGCGATGCCTCCGGTACCATCGAAGTCTCGACACTCGACCTCAGCCGCGATGCCTATACCCTGAGAGCGGCGCGGCCGATTCGCCTGGCTGTCGATCGCGGGCGCTTCGCGATTGAGTCCTTCGAGCTCACCGCCGGTGAGAGCCGGATCAGTGCCAGTGGTGCGTTCACGTCGGCTGGCTCTTTCGACATTCATGCGCAAGGCGCCGGCGACCTCGTGCTTCTCGACCTCTTCGGGCCACCGGTGCAAGCGGCGCGCGGTCCATTTTCTATCGAGGCCACACTCAAACACGATGCCGGCGGCGCTTGGCGATTGACTGGAACGGGATCTTTGGGCGATGGTTCGCTCGATCTCGGACTGCCTGTAGCCTTCACGCGTGTCGATCTGGCGGTGCGCTTCGTCGGCAGTACGATCTTCGTCGACAAGTTGAACGGTCGAGCCGGCGGCGGAAGCTTCGAGGTGGGCGGCCGCATCGACTTGGCCGAGGGCGCGGATCTCACGTGGACCTTGTCCAATGTCAGTTTCAGCCTCACACGCGGATTCGAAACCCGCGTTCAGGGCAGCGGCGCTGTGCGTGGGCCATGGAACCATGTCGTCGTCGGCGGCAGCGCCGAGGTCCTCAACGCTCTGTATGATCGCGAAATCGGCTTGAACGACCTGCTCGACTGGTTGCGGCAGCAGCTTCTGGCCTTGCCGCATACCAACCGCCCATCGGCGTCGGCGGTATCGTTCGACCTGCGAATTTACTCGAGCGGCGGCGTTTTCCTCGACAACAACGTCGCCAAGGGCGAGATGTGGGTCAATTTGTATTTGGGTGGCAACGCGGCGAAACCGGCGTTGACGGGAACCATCGGTATCCTCGACGGCGAGGTCAGCGTCGGCAACCGCAAGTTCACCGTCACCGGTGGATCGATCGATTTCCCCGATGCAAGCAAAATCAATCCAACATTGAACATCTCCGCCGAAAGCCGCATCACGACGACCGACACCGACTATCTCGTGCAGGTGACCGTCACCGGCACCGCCGAAAAGCCGCGCGTGCTGTTCAATGCCGACGACGCCAGCTTGTCGCAGAACGATGTGCTGAGCCTGGTTGCCTTCGGCAAAACCACCGCCCAGCTGCAACGCGACTCGACGAGCGTCAGCCCGGCAAGCGCTTTGGCTTTGATTCCGACCGGCGCCGTGTCGAGCCGTGTCGGTCAATTGGTCGGCGTCGACCAGTTCGAAGTTACCGCATCGCAGGCACGCGACACCGGCGCCATCGAGCCGCGTGTCACCATCGGCAAGAATCTTACCGATCAACTGCGCGCGCTCGTCTGGACGGAGTTTGGAATCGTCGCTCGGCAGGCCGTACAGCTCGAGTACCGGGTCACTCGACGCGTCTCTCTGCTCGGTTCGTGGGAGAGCGAAACCAAGCAAAGTGCCGGTGCCTTCGAGGGGGACATCAAGTTCCGCTTCGATTTCAGACGTGTCCCTTTCAGCCTTTGTGGTGCGCCGCAAACGGAGTCGACATCCGGTGAAGTCCATCCATAAGCTCGTGCGGGCGGCTGTCGTCGGAGCCGTACTGGCGCTCGCCGCGGCAGCTTCGGCGAATGAACCGAGCACCGAGTCGGCTCTTTTGTCACGGCGCTTGCTGGCGATCGAATTCGAATCGGCAACGCCGGCCGATCATCGCGAGCTGCGTCGAATGGTGCCGGCGCGTGTCGGCGAGGTGCTCGAAAACGACCCGTGCCCCGAGATCGAGCGCCGGGTCGCCGCAACGCAGAGCTACGTCAGCGCGCGCTGTTCGCTCGTGCCCAGAGAAGGCGGTGTGGCGATCGTCGTCGAGCTGCTACGCCAGCGCATCGTCAACATCATCCGCTACGGCGGCAATCACAGTCTGTCCACCGAACAGTTGCGCCGAGCGGCGCGCCTGCAGGAGGGTGCGGTGTTCAATCAGGAGGTGGCCGACGCCGCCCGGAATCGCCTTCTCGCGCTGTGCAAGGAGGAGGGCTTCGACGAAGCGCAGGTCGAGGTGCAGGCAAACGAATTTGCACCGCGCGAGGTCAATGTGCGCTTCCAGGTCGACGAGGGCGAACCACGACGCATCAGCGAGATCACCGTCGATCTAAAAGGGGATGCTGTCTTACCGGTGTCCGAGGACAAGGTGCGCAAGGCGTTGGGTGCCACGGTCGGCGACCGCTTTCGACGAACCAGTCGGCGTAAGGCGGAAGGGGCACTCGAAGCGGTGCTGCGCTCGAAGAAGTATTACGAGGCCGACGTCGAGCTGCGCTGGGACGAGCGACCACCACGCGGTGGCGTGTTGACCGTTGAGATCGATCTCGGTCCCGCCATCGAATTGAAGTTCCATGGCAACGAGCATCTCTCCGACAAGTACTTGACGCGGCTGATCGACATCGAATCGCGTGTCATCGTCACCGACGGTACGTGGCGCGAGTTGGCTCGCCGCATCCGTCGCGCTTATCAGGAAGAGGGTTTCTATTTTGCGAAGGTCGAGGTGGAGATCGAACCCGGTCCGCCCAAGGTCGTGCGCTACAAGATCGAGGAGGGGCAAGCGTACCGTATCGCCAGCTTGCGTTTCAGTGGCGAACCGGGCTTGCCGGCGGCGACGCTCGAAGACGTCATGCTCAGCCGGCCGCCGAGTTGGTTTCCATGGCGCACCGGCGTCTTGATGGATGAAGAATTTGCCGACGACCTGAAGCGCCTGTGGTTCCTGTATCGTCGACTGGGTTTCGAATCGGCGGAGATCGCCGACTATCGCATCCGGCCGAATCATGAGACGCGCACGCTCGATGTCGAGATCATGGCTCTCGCCGGACGGCGCACCATCGTACGCGATGTCCGCTTCACCGGCTTCGAGGCGCTGAGCGACGATCGTCCGCAGCTGGCGACACAAGCCGGGGAACCGTTGAATCCCGAAGCGGTCGAAGCCGATAGCCAGGTGCTCAAGACGGCGTTGGGCCGCCGCGGCTTTGCTTCGGCGACGGTCGCCGCGCAGACGGCAACGGCCGTCGAGGGCGACGTCGAGGGTGCCGTTGTTGCGTTCGCCGCCGAGCCCAAGGAGCAGCAACGCGTCGGCCGCGTCGTCGTTCAGAATAGCATCGACACCAAGGCCGAAATCATTCGCCGTGAGCTGCCGTTCAAAGAGGGCGACATCCTTGATCCCGAGGCGCTGCTGCGGGCACAGACCAATCTGTTTCGTCTGGGCTTGTTCCGCAGCGTGACCGTTCAGCCACTGGCGCCGAACGATCCGTCGGAAACGCACGACGTTGCGATCTCGGTGTTGGAGAAGGCGCCGGCAACTCTTCAGGTCGGTGCCGGCTACAACACGCGTGACGGCATTCGCGGATTTCTGGAGTTGGCACACAACAACCTGCAGGGTCGCGGGCGGCGCCTGAGCTTGCGCGGCGACGTCAACCTCGACCCGTTCGATCAGGCTGCCCCCAACGAATACCTCGGTAACCTCGGTTTCCGCGAGCCGCGCCTGGCGAGTACGCGTTGGGACCTGCGTGCCAACGTTATCGTCCAACGGGCGACGCGTTCGATCGACCAGTTCAGCGTCGAGCGCCTGGCATTCGTCCCGGCGATCGAACGCATTCTGCGGCCCGGGTTGCAGGTCGGGACGGAGTTGCAGTTCGAGGACGCGCGCCTCTTCGACGTCAAGCCCGACGTGCTGGTGTTCAATCCACGCGACCAAGGCCGGCTGCGTAGTGTCAGCATCGGACCCTTCCTGGTCTTCGACCGCCGCGACGATCCGTTTCTGCCGCATCGCGGAACCTACGACACGTTGCGCTTCCGCCTGGCGCCGGCCGAGCTCGGCGCCGATGTGCCGTTTGTGAAGCTGCAAATGCAGCATTCGCAGTATGTGCCTCTCAGCGAGAGCGTCACATTCGTGTACGCCTTGCGCGGTGGTTGGGCGACGGCGTTGGAAGCGAAAACGCAGGTGCCTTTGCGCGAGCGTTTCTTTCTCGGTGGCCGCACGACGGTGCGCGGGTTTGCCGAAAACTCGATCGGGCCGCAAGGGGCGCCGATTCTCGATCAGTACGGCCACGTCGTCAACGCCGGTAGCCATCCCTTGGGCGGCGACCTCGCTCTCAACGCCAACGCCGAGTTGCGCTTCCCGCTCTTGTATGGCGTCGGCGGAGCGCTGTTCGTCGACGCCGGCGGCGTGTACCTGCAAGATCGTCCGATCCTTCTCGACGACTTTCGCCGCTCGGCCGGAGTGGGCGTGACCTATGCGACACCGGTTGGTCCGATTACCCTAGACTACGGCTTCAAGCTCGACCGCCGCAACGACGAGTCGGTTGGAGAGGTCCATTTCAGCATCGGTACGATCTTCTGAAGGATAGGTCAGTTCGTTCAGTGGGCCGCTACCGTACTGGCCCGGATGGCGGCGACCACGGCATCGGGTTTCTCGAGGGCCGGCCAGTGTCCAACATCATCGAGGCAGACGACGGGACAACCCGGCATGCGTTCGCGAATGCGTGGTACGACGTGGCCGCCGGAGATCGGATCGAGCATTCCCCAGACGAAACGTCGCGCTACGTCGGTTTTCTCCAGCGCTGATGTCCAACGCGCGGCGTATTGACGACGATCGAGCATGTAGCGAATCAGCCGATAGCCGATGCGATGACCGTCACGGTTCTCGACACAGCGCCAGAGCTCATGAAGTGTTGCGGCCGACGGCTGCCGTGCCGGCGGAAACGTCATCAGGAGTGAGGCGGTGTAGGTTTCTTCCGTCACCATCTGGCTGATCACTGGCCCCTTTTCCGGATCGAGCAATGCCTCTTGCGCCGGCAGCGCCCGGTGCAGGTCGGGGTAGATGCCGCCGTTGAGGAAGACGGCGCTGCCCAGGTCGACGGTAAGCCGACGTTCCAGTCGCCGGGCTAGTAGCTCCTGGGTTACCGAAACGGCGTAGTCGTGCACCACGAGATCTGTTGCACGAATACCGAAGTGTGACCAAACGGCTTCGACGATATTGGCTTGCTCGTGGATCGAGTACAGGTGGTCGGCTGGCTTGTCGGAATCGCCGAAGCCGAGGAAGTCGAGCGTGAGAATGTCAAAGTCCGGCAATTGAGCGATGGTTTCGGCCCAGTCGAATGAGCTCGTCGGGAATCCGTGGAGCAGTGTGAGGGTCGGACCGCTGCCTTGGCGCCGGGTCCAGATGTGAAAGGTCTGACCGCCGAGGTCGACGGCGATTCGTTCTCCGTGTGCTTTCCAATCATCGAAAGTTGGCATCATGTTTCCGTTTCCGATCCGCGTCAGTCCGCTGGCCGTGTGGGAGCTATGTCCCGATCGAGCGGGTGATATTTCCCCGCGCGCCAGGCTTGAATCATGTCGTCATAGTGCGGTGATGCCGCGATATCGGACTCTCCGGTGTGGTTCATCGCTTCGGCATGATCGGGATGCGCCATGTCGATCACGTAGCGGTACGAGGATATCTGTTCGGTGGCGAAGGGATGCCCGAGGCTGAACCAGCTGTTGTTGACCGTGTGGCGGCCGCCGGCATCAGGAAACGGTCCGCGGTTGAAGTACCAACCGAGCAGCCGCGAGCGGATGTCAGCACCCTCACTGATCGGGCTCTTGAACGTCAGCGTGTGCAGCCGCTCCCAGGTCCACTGCGTACGGTTCGACCCGAGTTGCTCTTGCAACCGCTTCAGTGCGTCGCGCACGGCGCTGCGGATGAGCTGCGCGCGCTCCACCGCGTCCGCGGGCCACAGTTTGCTGTCAGGTCGTTGTACGATATCTTCGCTGGCGTTGTACACGCCGAAGTCGGCTAGCGAGAGAAATCCGGTGTAGTCGTCGCCGAGCAACGATCCGAGAACACGTGCCGGCAAGGTGACTTGCAGTGCCGCGCACAATGCTGCGGCGTGACTAGAGCCGCTCATCGTGCCGTCCCAGGCGCCCAACTCGGATAGTGCCCATGTCAGATCCGCATCACCGCCGTCGCCCGCTTTGACGACGAGATCGCGCATCATCCGGGCATAGAGAGAAAGGCGATCGCTCTGGATGGTTTGGAAGTCTGCAGGGCTCAACTGAGCTTTGCTGGTCAGCAAATGGGCGATGCGATCGCGGCGCCAAGGAGGCGCCCAGGTGCCGTTGTATGAAACGTCGGCGGTGCGTTGGTTGGCGGTGATAATGAAGTGTTCAGGAGGATTCTCGACGTGCGGGAGACGATCGAAAGGAATCATCCCACGCCACTCGAACTCGCCGCTCGCACACGGCATCGGGTACTTGCCGCTGAAGCCGCCGCGATCCGGGATGCCGCCGACGACGTGCCAGCCGATGTTGCCAGAATCGTCCGCCCATACGAGGTTCAGCAC
>JACQEN010000238.1 GCA_016200585.1 Deltaproteobacteria bacterium | reverse complement strand
GATCTGCGGGTTGCCGACGTACTTGACCAGGAAGTGTCCGGGGAAGCCGACGCCCGACACCGGCATGCCGATACGCCGTCCGACCTCGCAATACACCAGAGCCAGCGTCAGCGGGATGCCCGTCCGCCGCTCGATCACGTCGTTGAGGTAGCTGTTGCGCGGATCGTAGTAGTTGTCGTTGTTGCCGGCAAAACCGCAGTCGACGAACAAGAAGCGGTTGAGCTTCGCCACTTGCATGCTCGCCGGCATGGCGACGTCGACATGTGCGCGCGCGTGCGCCGCCAGCTCATCGAAACGCCGCATGTAGGCATGCACGTCGAGCTGCGGATACTCCTCCTGGGCGATCAATAACGCCGCCTCGGCGACGTCGATGTGATCGTCGGGAATATTGGCGAGCGCCGCAAATCTTTGACGTGGATCGTTCATAACTCGTTCGTCGCGCCCGCATAGTATGGAGCGACGTCATGTTGCAAGACAATTCTGTCGCCTTCGCAAAGGGACGTTTTGCACCGCTGTTTTCTCGCTCCTTGCGTCCGCGGCGTCGGCCGCGGCGAGACACAGTTTCGTATCAAACGATCCGAATTCACGCTGCCCCACTCAACGCCGCATCGATCTCGCGAGCGACTTCTCCCTGCGCATGGGCACGCGCCAGGTCGAGAGCGCGGCGCGCGGCTGCGTCACCGATCTGTCCCAGCGCCCAGGCAACATGCGCGCGCACGACCGGCGACGGCTCGGCGCGCAGAGCCTGGGCCAGGTGCGCCACGGCCGCGGGGTTGCGCGTGTTGCCGAGAACGACGGCAGCGTTGCGCGCCAGCCCTTCGCGGCGTGTGCGGAACAGAGCGCTCGTTTGATAGCGCGCCGCAAATCCAGCTTCGTCGAGCTGCAACAGATCGGGCAGATACGGCACCAGCTGATCCGCTTCCGGTGTCGATTCGCGCCGTGCCAGCTTTTCATTCCACGGGCAAACCTCCTGGCAGATATCGCAGCCGAACACCCAATTGCCGAGCTGTGGGCGCATTTCGCGCGGGATCGAGCCGCGATGCTCGATGGTCCAATACGAAATGCAGCGGCGCGCATCGAGTCGATACCCCGGGCTCAACGCCCCGGTCGGGCAGAGATCGAGGCAGCGTGTGCACGTGCCGCAGTGGTCCGGCCACGGCGCATCGGGGTCCAACTCCAGCGTCGTCAACACCTCTCCCAACAGAAACCACGATCCCTCGCCGGTGTGCAGAATGTTGGTGTTCTTGCCGAACCAACCAAGACCTCCGGCCGCGGCCCATTCGCGCTCGAGAATCGCTCCGGTATCGACATAAACGCGGGTACGCCCGCCGCCGATGTCCTCCACAGTCCGCGCCAGCTCTCCGAGCCTTGCGCCCATCGTCAGATGGTAGTCGGCACCCAAGGCATACGCCGCGACGCGACCGCGCAGCTGAGCTTGCCAATCGATCGGCGGCAACGGCGGCGGCCGGTAGCGGCTGGCGACGCTGATGATCGTCCGCGCGTGGTAGAGGACGCGTTGCGGATCGAGCCGTCGTTTGATGTGCCGCTGAATGTACGGCATCCCCGCGGCGTTGCCGTCCGCGAGCCACTGTTGGACGAACGCCGCATGCGGCGGCGGTACGACGACAGGCGCAAAGGCACACAGGTCGAAACCAAGGCGCAGCGCTGCATCACGGATGATCTGTTTCAACGCGCCCCCTCTACTTGCCACACCCAGGCTCCTGCACTACGGTTCGCCGACACCATTTCTCCGGAGGATTTATGGCACCACCGCTGCGCAATCTGAAGTGTCTCGACCTGTCCCGGCAACTTCCGGGCCCGTTCTGCTCGATGATTCTAGCCGATCTCGGCGTCGACGTGCTGGTCGTCGCCGCGCCCAACGACGCCATGGGTATCGGCATTCCGCTGGTTCAACGCAACAAGCGCAGCATGACTCTCAACCTGAAGTCGGCCGAAGGCCGCAAGGTATTCGAACACCTCGCCAAAGACGCCGACATCATCATCGAAGGCTTTCGACCTGGTGTCACCGAGCGTCTGGGGATCGACTACGCGACGATGGCCAAGGTCAATCCGCGCATCGTCTACTGCTCGATCTCGGGTTACGGGCAAGACGGACCGTATCGCGACAAGGTCGGGCACGACATCAACTACCTCGGCTACGCCGGCGTGCTCGGCGTGTCCGGCGGCGCGGGCAATCCGCCGACGCTCATGCCGGTGCAAGTCGCCGACATCGGCGGCGGTGCCTTCACGGCAGCGGTGGGGATTCTCGCCGCCTTGATGGCGCGCCAGCACACCGGCAAGGGTCAGTTCGTCGACATCTCGATGATGGACGGCGGCATGGCGTGGAACGTCTTCCACACGCTGATGTACTTTGCGCGCGGCAGCCAGCCGCCGCGCGGCGGCACGCAGCTCACCGGCCACAATCCATGTTACGCCGTCTACGAGACCAAGGACGGCAAGTACGTCACCGTCGGCGCTCTCGAACCGCACTTCTGGCGCAACCTCTGCGACCAGCTGGGTGTGCCCGACTTCTTCCCCGACCAATTCAGCGAGGGCGAACGGCGCGACGAGATGTTCCGCGTCATCCGCGCCAAATTCAAGACGAGGTACTGCGCGGCCTCGGCTACTCGAGTGAACAGATCGGCAAATTGCGCGAGGCGAAAGTCGTCTGACCGCGCCGCCAAGGCAAAGAACCCCGGTCGCCGCGAATTCTTGCTGCGCCCAACCGGGTCGAGTAGAAGGCTCGCGAATGTCCCGTCCCGAGCGTCGCGTCGCGATCACAGGTATCGGTTTGCTGACACCGCTCGGAAACGACGCGGCAAGCAACTGGCAGCAGCTGATCTGCGGACGCTCCGGTATCGACGTCATTCGCCGCTTTGACGCATCGGCGCTTCCGGTGCGTATCGCCGGCGAAGTTCGCGACTTCGACGCGGCGGCATTCATCGACAAGAAGGATCTGCGAAAGACCGACGCCTTCACGCACTACGCCCTCGCCGCCGCACAGATGGCGATCGGCGATGGGCAGCTGGACCTTGCGTCGGCGGCAGCGGAACGCGTTGGCGTGATCGTCGGCGTCGGCATGGGCGGAATCGGGACGGTCGAGGAGGTAGCACGCCGCTACCGCGATACCGGCAGCGACAAGGTCGGGCCGTTCTTCGTGCCGCGTTTGATCGCCAACATGGCGCCGGCGCACATCGCCATCCGTTTCGGGGCCAAGGGTGTGAACCGAGCACTGAGCAGCGCCTGCGCCTCCGGCGGCGACGCCATCGGCGAGGCAGCGCGGTTGATTCGATTCGGATACCAGGACGTCATGCTCGCCGGCGGCACCGAGGCCGGTATCACCTACATGTGCCTCAGCGGCTTTGCGGCAATGCACGCCCTATCGACACGCAACGACGAGCCGCAACGCGCCTGCCGCCCTTTCGATCGCGATCGCGACGGTTTCGTCATCTCCGAAGGAGCGGCCATGCTGGTGCTGGAGTCGCTCGATGCGGCGCTGCAGCGCGGCGCGCGCATCTATGCCGAGCTGGTTGGCTACGGAGCAAACGCCGATGCCTACCACATCACGGTCCCGGCTCCGGGGGGCGAAGGCGCGGCCGCCTGCATGCGTCTCGCCCTCGCAGACGGCGGCCTCGAACCGTGGCAGGTCGAGTACATCAATGCGCACGGCACCTCGACACCCTACAACGACGTGAGCGAGACCTTGGCCATCAAACATGTATTCGGCGAGCACGCCGCACGCCTGGCGGTAAGCTCGACCAAATCGATGACCGGACACGCTCTGGGTGCGGCCGGCGCGATCGAGGCTGCCTACACAGCCCTCGCCCTGCACCATCAAGTCATCCCACCGACGATCAACTACGAGAACCGCGACCCGAAGTGTGACCTCGACTACGTCCCCAATCGCGCCCGCAGCGCGCGGCTGCGCGTCGCCTTGTCCAACGCTTTCGGTTTTGGCGGCTCCAACTGCTGCCTGGCGTTGCGAACCTATCCAGAGCCGGAGTGGTGAGTCGCCGACTCGCGACGCAAAGGGCGCACGCTTGATTCGCGGCGACGGTTCGGCCCCTCAGCTCGGCGGCGCGTGGCTGGGGCGCACGGTTTATCTCTGGGGATTCGTTCTCGCACCGCTAATCTATGGTTTTGCCTTTCCGCTGCATGGTTGGGCCTGGCCGGCGTGGATCGGTCTGGTGCCTTGGTGTGTCGCCCAACGCATCGCGCCGACCCGGCTTGCCCTGGCCGTATGTTGGGTGTCGACGCTCGTCGGCAGCTACCTGTGTACGCCGTGGCTGGCTCCGGCAGTCGCAAATTACTACCAACAACCGCTGATCCTTGGGATTCTGCTGTTTGTCGGAATCTGGTTGATCACCATCGCGCCGTACGTCACCGCCTTCACCCTTTGTTACCGGCGCATGGCGCAGCGGCCGTCGGTGTGGTTGCCGCTGCTCGCCGGCATGGCCTGGGCGGGCGCGGAGCTCGGGCGTGTGCGCTTGTTCATCGGTGAGCCCTTCGGTTTGTTCGGCTACTCGCAACTCGAGGCGCGCCCACTGGTGCAGCTCGCCGACATCACCGGCGTCTACGGCATCAGCTTCTTGCTCATCGCGGTCAATGCCGCCATCGCCGAGCTTTGGATGGCATACTCGCATCGCCTGCGGGCGCAACGCATGTTGACAGGCGCGCAGGCGTGGACCGCGGCAGGCCTCGTCGCCGCAACCCTCGGCGTCTGCGTCCTCTACGGCGCGGCGCAGATCCACCGCCTCGGCGACACGGCGACGACGACGGCGACACGCATCTCGGTGGTCCAGGCGAATATCGATCTCGGCTCGCAATGGCGGCAGGAGTTCTATGGCCGCAACCTCGAAGACTACATGCGTCTGACCGTCGACGCCTTGCGCGCCCACAAGCCGCAGCTGGTGTTCTGGCCGGAAAGCTCGATGACCTTCTTTCTCGACGAAGAACCGGCGTACCGCGGTGCGCTGGGTCGTCTGCTGTCACCGAGTCAGACACAGTTGATTGCCGGAGGAGCTCGCGAGATCGGCCAGCCGAATGCCCGCTACTACAACTCGGCATTCTTGATCGCTCCCGACGGCAGCATCCTCGACAAGTACGACAAGCAAGAGCTGCTGCCGTTTGCCGAGTACTTTCCGTTTGGCGGCATCGAGCTGCTGAAGCGCGAGTTCGGTCGGGTGCGCGAGTTTACACCTGGCGGACCGGCTCGCCTCTTGCCTACGGTTGCCGGCTTGGCGGGTGTGATCATTTGCAACGAGGTGATGTTCGGCGAGATCGCCGCCGAACGGGTTCGCAACGGCGCCGGCTTTCTTGTGACGCTGACCAACGACGCGTGGCTGGGCGATCGGATGTATGCCGAGCAGGCCTTCGACATGGCGCGCCTGCGCGCCATCGAGCAGCGACGCTATCTCGTGCGCGCATCGATGTCCGGCCCGTCGGCGATCGTCGATCCGACCGGACGTGTCCTGCAGCGGACGCCGACCGACAGTCGCGCCACCCTGAACGGCGCTATCGAGTCGCGACAAGGGATCACCTTCTACGCTCGTTATGGAGACGTGTTCGGGCTGCTGTGCGTGCTCGTGCCGCTGGCGTTTGCCCTGACGAAACGCGGATAGCAACGCGACGCCAACACGGATCAGGGCTGGCGTGTCTCGCCCATCTTGATGCGCTCGACCAATGCAGCCACCCCGACCTCACACAGGTGCAAGCCTACCAACGGGGCAACGGCGTACGTCAACCCGTCGTGGAGAGCCCGTGACATCTCGAGGATCGGCTCTGGAGCGAAGCGCTTGCCCCAGAGCACGAACCCGGTGACGGTAAACACCACAGTCAGGAAGACAGTGAAGGCCGTGTGCAGGCGCTGCCAGTAGGTGCGCAACGTAGGCACACCGGGTGCGACGAAGATCTTGCGTGCGCCCACCATGGCAATCAGCACGGCCGGAAGCCCGGCAAACACAACGCCGCCCCATCGATGTGCCTCACGGATCACGAGCGAGTGCCCGCCCGTCACCGCGGCCCGGAGATCGGGCACGAACAGCAACACGCCCGTGGCGAACACCGCAACGAACGTCAGCAGGTGAACCGTGTGAAGCAGCACTCGTGAGACGGCAGGAGACATGCGATCATCTCTATCGACCGGCAGGACAAGAACCCATGATGTGAATCACCGATTCAGGTGACAGCGATGGCGGGCCGCACGTGAGACGAGCGGCGCTGCTCCGGAGAATTGCAACTCGGTGTGGGTTCGGTCGTGAAGCCCCCCCAGGGTCAGTAAGCGGTCCCGATCAGCCCATCCGCCGCTGCAACGCCGTCGGTCAGCAGACAACCGGCCGTGGCGGTTGCATTCACCAGCCCGTCGATGCTGTTCGCGCACGTCGACGCCAGATCTGCAACCAGCGCGTCGGTACACTTCTTCGGGTTGGCGACCGCGTTGCGCAGCGCCGCGGCTGCGCTGGCCAGCTTGGTTGCCGTGTTGTACTCGCTCGGACATTGCGCCGGATCGGTGATCGGCATGCTCTTCATCTTGTCCATGAACAACGGCTTGAGCTTGTTGAGCTTGTCACGACAGCCTCGCAAGGCAGTCAGCCGTTTCTTGACGTAGGCGCGACCGGCGCTGGCAATCGTCGCCTGGCAGGTATTGTCCGCGGTATCCATGCTCGTCAACGCACGACCGTACTCGTCGTCGATCAGCGTATCGATGACCGTCGTCTGCAAGCTGGGCAAGCAACCGGTCGTCGCGGCCGGGTTGACGATGCCGTCGAGCTGTTGCGAGCACGCCGACAATGCCGCCAGGGTCGCATTGGTGCACTTCTTGGCGATTGAATTGCGCACGCTCTTCAAAAGATTGGCGAGCTTCGTTGCCGTACCATATTCGTTCACGCACTGACTGGGGTCGGTCAGCGGCATCATCTTCGTCTTGTCGAAGTAGCGCGGCTTGCTCTTGTTCAGTGCGTTGCGGCAGCTCTGCAGAGCGCCGCTGCGGCCGGCGAAATACTTCTTTGCCGCGGCGCCGAGCGCCACCTGGCACTTGCCGATGTCGGTCGTGAATGGCTTGCACTGACGCGTACAGCCGTCGCCGTCGATCTGATTGCCGTCGTCGCAAACGTCCGAACCGTTGACGATCCCGTCACCGCATACCGCTAGCTGGCAAGTGTTGCTGCAGGAGT
>JACQEN010000014.1 GCA_016200585.1 Deltaproteobacteria bacterium | reverse complement strand
GTCGTCGTCGGCGACAGCGCCGCGTGTATTGATCCTATCTCCCGAGGGACAAGATCCGTTTCTCTACATCTCGACGCTGCCGGCCTTGGCCGAGACGCTGCGGCGGCGCGGCGCCAGCGTTGAAATCGTTTCGCCGTGGTTGCCGTTTTACGATCCGCGCTCTCTACCGAGCCCAAGGACCGCGTTAACTCCCGAGTGGCAGGGCATCGACGGCATCGACGCCTGGTTGGCGAAGCACTCGCTCAACGATTTCGATCTCGTCATCACGACGACGTTTCCGGTGGCGCGGCTGGCGCTGGCGGCCGGCAATCTGCGGCCCGAGGCGCGCATCGTCGTCGTCGACTTCCACATGCTGGGCGGCATGAATGAAGCGGTCGCGGCGTGGCTGCCAGTCGGGGCGCGGCCGGCCGACGGAACCTGGTGGCCGTCGAAGCAGTTGATCCTCGAGAGCGCCTTTCCCGGTTACGTGCAGCTTTACATCAATTACGGTGTGCCGCTCGAACAGCTGGCGTGGCGGCCCTTCGCTCTGTACCCCGGACATTTTCCTGCCGGCCCCGATGTACATCAATGCGACTACATCTTTTCCGGCGGCAATCATTTGCGCGATCTCGAAACGCTGCGGCAGGCAAGCGCGAAGCTGGCGTCGGGCGTTCACCCCATCGACCTCTACGCACCCGGCGAACGCTTCGCCGGCAACGATCACCTGCGGCATCGCGGCTTCGTTTCGATGGCGGCGTTTCATCAGGCGGCGGCCAACAGCCGCTTCGTGGTTCTGCCGCTGCACGAAGAGGTCAATCGCGCCACCGGCGTCACGGTGTTGGCCATGGCGCTGCTGGCCGGACGCCCGATCGTCGCCACCGACATCATGGCGATCCGCGACTACGTGCAACATGAGGCGGAAGCTCTGTTGGTGCCGCCCGGCGATGCGGCAGCGCTGGCCGACGCGATTACCCGTCTCGATACCGACAGCGCGTTGCTGTCGCGCCTCGCCGCCGGTGCCCGGACCTTGGGGCAACGTCTGTCGACCGAACATTGGGCCGACCAGATCGCGTCGCGCGCACCGCTTCTTCCCGTTTCCACGGCTCACGGCTGGCGCAACTGGTAGCTAGAGTCGAGGCACGGCACAGCGCACATGTCGGGTATGCCCACCAAGACCGCTTCTGGTGTACGCAGGGGCTCCGCTGCGATCATCCTCTTGCGGCTCGCCGGAATCGCCACCATTCTGACAACCGTTTTCTCCGGACCGCCGCCGCCGTCGGAAACAGGGGTCGGCGCGATCCCGAAGCCGCAGGGGCGCTTCGTGCTGTCGCCGGCGTCTGCCGCCGGCGTTGCAAAGCTGGCACGCCTCACCGATGAGCCGGAAGCGCAAGGCTGCGCGGCATCGCCCAGTGTTCCCGGAAACGGCGGCGAGCGCATCGTCGTCGAGTTGCGCTGCGAGACGCGTGGCAATCTTCGCATCGTGATTGGCCATGTTCCGGCCGGCCTGGCGGCCGAGCAGGAGCGCCACGATTGCCTGAACGGCGTTTCGTCTGCCACGACTTGCCAGGTTTCCGGCTCGATTGCCGAGCCATTGCGCGGCCAGCTCATCGCCGCTTTCGACCGTGTGTTCGCCGATCTCTTTCATGGCGACCCGTTCGGCCTCCAACAGAATTGGGACGGGCGGGCTTGGCTGACGGCCGCCGCGATCGCGGCGCTGATCACGGCACTTTGGCTCGCCGCCAGCGGTCAGTTCACGTTCGCCACCTGGAATCGCACCGATTGGGTAGCCCTGTTACCGTTTGCACTCGCATTGCTGGTGCGCGAGCGGCTGGTGCTGCACTCGATTCAGGAGATCGAGATTCAATTCGCCGGCGGACCGGTCGGGCGGCACTCGGTCGTCTACCCGCTGTTTCAGCTGTTCTACTCGCGCCTGGTGCACAACCCTCAGAGCTTCACGTTCCACATCAACGCACTGCTCGGGGCACTGGCCGTGTTGCCGCTCTATCTGTTCGTGCGCCAGCGCACCGAAAGCCTAGCTGCGGCATGGGTTACCGGATTGCTGTTTGCTGTCCACCCGATGGTGGCGCGCTTCGCTCCCACCGACTCGCCCTACTCCTTCATCTTTTTCACTTGGTTCAGCGGCCTGGCATTGCTGTCTGCGTCTACCGCCGATGCGCGTTCGACGCTCGGTGGCACTCTGCTCTTGGGTCTTGCCGCGTCGGCGCGCATGGACGGCAGCTTCTACCTGGCCGCTGCACTCCTGATGCTCGGACCGGGGATCATCCTTACGCGCTTGCGACGCACGCCGGCGGCAGCGCTCAGCGGAGCGCTGGCGATCCTGCTGCTCATCGGCGTGCAGATGTATTTCCTACTCGATTTCCATCGTCAGGGCATGCACACCGACGTGCCGCCGTTGGAGCGTTGGCACGAGATGTGGCGCGCGACCTTCGTACACGGCAGTTGGGGTCAGGCACCGTGGGCGGGATTGGTGCTGCTCGGAATCGTAGCGGGCGTGCGGCGGCGTTGGCGACTAGGAGCCGGTGCCTTTGGCGGCATGCTGCTGTTGCTCCTCACCACCCCGTTCACCATCAGCCCGCTCTTCATCATGCCGTCGAGCGAGGGAGCGCCCAACGCCTGGCATCGTATGGCGCCGAGCGCTGCGTTGCAGTGTATCGTCACCGGCATTGGAGCTGTTGTTCTGACCTGGCCGTTGACGAATGGGCGCCGCCGCAGGCGCTGGATGATCGTTCTGCCCGGCGGCGCGGCGGCTCTCGGGGTGCTCGTAGCGTACCGCTCGACACTGAGCGAGAGTTTCGTGTTCAACGATGAATACGCTTTGCTGCGCAACCATCTCGTTGACGACCGCAACGCCAGCTCTGACTGCGATTTGTTCGTCATGACCCGAGTGGACAAGGACGCCGACATCCGCGACTTCTGTCGCGTCCTGCCTTCCACTCATGTTCTCGACTGTGCCGTCGACAACTGTGTCGAACAGCTCGGCAAACGCCGTTGTCAATACTACCTGCGCTCGGTCTCGTGTTTCTTCCACGCCGGCGGAGCGTCGCAGGAGTGCAAACAAGCGGGCTCCCAAGACGACGTCCTTCACAGCTGCCTGGTACCCGAATGTGCGGCGTTGGAGTCGGCCGCGGAGATGTCCGGTGTCGAAGAGCGCTTCCTCAACGCTTGGACGTCGTTCCCGCACGAGGCATGGAACTACCCGGAACGGATCCCCGTCGGACTGTTTCAAGTGACGCCGCGCAGCAAGGCGCCACCCGATCGAAACGAACGCGAAGTTACAGAGCCGGAGCTGGCCGAAGAACGATCCGGCACCGACGAGAGCCCGTGCGCAGCGGATCGCAACAGTCCAATTCTTCCACCGAGCGCCGCGGCACCGATCCAACAGGCGTTTGCGAGCATGATGCCGGCGCTGCGCTACGAGAGGATTCAGATCGATGGCAACCACGTGCTCGCATCCGTGTGCAAGCCGGGCGCCGAACCGGCGAGCTGTTTCAGCGTCCGCCTCGATCCGCCGGGTCCACCTTGCGAAAAGTCGTCCGGCGCTTTTTGCGTGACGTTTCCCGACGGTGCACCGCCGCCAGCTGACACCGCTATGGTCGATACAGCTTTTCGCAACGTCAAAGAGGATACCATTTGGGTCCACGCCTCGAGTGGCTGCGATCGCCCACCACCGCGCTTGCCGACGACGACACAACCACCGCCGTCCAGCTCGCGGCCCGCGACAATCGTCACCGCCGTCGCGTTGATGCTTGTGCCGCTGGGTCTCGGAGCCGTCGCCGGGCTGCTGCTGCGCTACCGGCGCGGCCGCCGTTTCGCAGGTGTTACAGCGGCGATCCTTTGCATCGGCATACCGGTATTGATGACTACGTTGATTGCCGTTCGCTGGCCGTTGATCGGGTTGTGGGACGCGCTGCTTGAAGGACTGCTGATCGGCATCGCAGCCGTAGGTACGGCACATCGCGCTTTGCGGGGCCGGAGTGAGATTGCGCTCGCCGCAATCTCACTGCTTGCCAGCTTGCTTGCACTCGAGCTGGCGTGTCGCTTGTGGTTACCGCCACCGCCCGCATTCCCGACCGCCGGCGGGCCGCACTTGCTGCTGGCCGACGCCATGCGCGCCAGCGGACAGCAGCACTCCTGGGATCTGCGCAGCAAGGAAATCGTCTGTTCGATCGTCTACGGCGAGCACTACCCGGGAATCATCGATGTCGGCGATGAGCACGAAATTCTGTCGCCGCGCAACCTCCGTCCGCGCGCGGAAGCACGGCGGCGAGTGCTGCACCTCGGCGATTCGATGAGTTTTGGATTTGGATTGTCGCGTGATCAGACCTTCACTGCCGATCTGGAGCGACTGGAGCCGGGGACGCAACACATCAACGCGGGAATCCCCGGCAGCGCACCCGACGCCTACCTTGCGGTGCTGCAGCAATGGATCGCCTTGCACGACCTCGACATGGTCGTGATGCACGTCTTCGAGGGCAACGATCTTTCGGGACTCGACGACTCCTACCCGTGTTGCAACTGGCAATCTCTTTTCCTGTACAGCGACGGCCGAGCAACCGAGCGTTGCCCGACCGCAAGTGCCGTCGACTTCGGCAAGGCCGGCATCACCTGGCTGCGTTACAACAGTCCCCCGCCCTACCTCATCCGAGCGCTGGTACCCTACTCCGCTGCCGCCGGACACCTTGCCGCGACGATCGTCAACTACATGAATCAGATGCCGCAAGCTTTGGTGCAATCGGAAAAGGAAGAGCTGCAGCATCTCGAAACGATCCTGCGCACGGCTCGCGACGAGCTCAGGGCCCGGCACATTCCGTTCGTGGTCGACGTCTTACCGGCACGTAAGTGGATCGGCGCTGCGCCCGACGCACATCCCGCACCGGGAATCGTGCAAGTGGCGGAACGACTCGAACTGCCGGTGCTCGATGCGGAGCCGATCGTGCGTGAGGCACTCGCCGGCGGACAGCAGCTGTTCTTCGACAATCCGACCGATCCCCATTTCAACGCGGTCGCCCACGAGATCCTCGCCCGCTGGCTACACGAACGTCTGAATACGGGCCAGCCGACCAGGCCGTAGGGCCAAGCCGTAGCAACGCACGACGCAAACATGGAATACTCCCGGCTTCGATGATGAAGCGGCGCGGGACCTCCGACTGGGCACGAAACTTCCTGTTGCTGCTCTCTTCCATCGTCGTCGCGCTGGCGATCAGTGAACTGGCGATCCGCGTGACAGGCTCCGACGACCGCGTCATGACCAGCGCCCTGTTCTTTCAGGGTGGCGACCCCGAGGTGCATCGCGTCTCCGATAACTGGTTTCTGCACTACGAGCTGCGGCCCGGCGCGCACCTCGACAACGTCGGCTATTGGCACAACCCCTATCACGTGAACGTCGACGAGCTCGGCGCACGCGGGCAAGCGCACCCGGCAGCCAAAGGCCCGGGAGTGTTTCGCATCCTCTGCTTCGGCGGCTCGACGATGTACGGCGCCGATGTCAGCGACGAAGAAACCATCCCCGCTACACTCGAGCGCCGTCTCAACGAAGAAGCGACCGCAAGCGGCAATCAAGCGGTGCGGCGGCACTACGAGGTGTGGAACTTCGGGTTGCATGCCTACGTGCTGTCGCAGGCGGCGCACCGCGCGCGGCGCGAGCTGGTGGAACGCAATCCCGACCTGATCCTCGTTCAGCTGCACAACGTCGGTCCGCGCGGCTTCTTCATGGACAAGGGACTCGACCGGGTCGATGTCTTGAAACGTTTCGCGATGGACCCGTACCTGCTTCCGGAGAACTTTCCGCCGCCGAGCTTCGTTCCGAGCGACGTCCACTTCACCGCTCTACGACATATCGGCTTGTACCGCCTGCTCGCCGGATATCTGCATCGGATCTACCGCTCCGACATTGCCTTTGCGGAAAACCTCAGCCGCGAAGAAGCGCGGTCGTTGAGCCGAGAAGCGGCGGCACGCGGTGTTGCCGTGGTCTTCTTCTCAATCCCGTTCGACGGGCCGGGGCCCGACGGCAACAGCGCATATCCGGAATTGCCCGCCGACCACTTCATCAATTTCTACGAAGCGGGGCACGAGCCGGACTACTACATGATGCACCCGCCGGCGCGCTTTCTCGACGAGTACGCCGGACAGCTCATTCCAATTCTGCGGCAGCGGGGCTTCCTGCCGAAGACATCCGCCGCGGCCGCCACCTCACGCAGCCGCACCGACACGTAGAACCGCTGCGTTCGGGTTGGGTCGCTTGGCGTCGGCGCTCTTGATCTTGAGGCGCAGGTTGTTGGCGCTGTCGGCGTTGGCGATCGCTTGATCGAGGGTGATGCGGCCCTCGGAGTAGAGGGCCAGCAACGCGTCGTCGAAGATCTGGCAGCCTTCGCCGGTGCCGCGTTCCATGCCCTCCTTGATGCGGTCGACTTCGCCCTTCTTCATCAGCTCCTTGATCCACGGTGTATCGAGCATGACCTCCAAAGCCGCGGCGCGCTTGCCGTCGGTGCTGGGGATCAGACGCTGCGAGATGACGGCGCGCAGATTGAGCGACAACTGCAAGAGAATCTCGGAGTGGCGATCGGCGGAGAAGAAGCTCAAGACGCGTTGAACGGCCTGATTGGCGTTGCTCGAATGCAGCGTCCCGAGGCACAAATGGCCGGTCTCGGCGAACGTAAGTCCGGCTTCCATCGTTTCCGAATCGCGGATCTCACCGATGAGGATGACATCAGGCGCTTGACGCAAGGTGTTCTTCAGCGCCGCATGGAAGGAATCGGTGTCGGTGCCGACCTCGCGCTGCGTCACGATACAACCCTTGTTCGGGTGCACGAACTCGATCGGGTCCTCGACCGTGATGATGTGTCCCTTCGAGTGTGTATTGCGGTGATCGATCATCGCCGCCAGCGACGTCGATTTGCCGGAACCGGTAGCGCCGACGACCAGAACCAGGCCGCGCTTGGCCATGATGATTTCCTTCAGAATCGGCGGCAGCTGCAGTTCGTCGAGGGTTGGGATGGTCGTCTTGATCTCACGGATGACCATGCCGACGCTGTTGCGCTGGCGCAGGATGTTGACGCGGAAGCGTCCGAGGTTCGGCAGGCTGATGCCGAGATTCATCTCCTTGGTGTTACGAAAGGCCAGCCGCTCGTCCTCATTCATCAGCGAGTCGGCGAGCGTCTCCGTCATTGGCGGACTGAGCATCTCCTCGCCGATCGGCTCGTTCGAGCCGTGGATGCGCAGCGTCGGCCGGCTGTCGACCGTGATATAAAGGTCCGACGCGCCGCGCTGAACCATCTCGGCGAGCAGTCTGGCAATCTCCATAGCCACCTCCCGTTTTGGTCGATCTGGGATGCCCCCCCTTGGCGACCGGAGCGCGCCTCTTGTGCAGGGGACGTGCCAGCCCGAACTATTGAAGGTTACAGCGTCTGCCGGCTGAGTGTCGAAATTTGCCGAGGTCTCGGAACACGGCGCGCTCGCACATCCGTTAAGCAACTGACGCATTCCAACAATTTCTGCCCGGCGGCCATTTTTCGGCATCAGCCGAGGAGATGCAGATAGGCCTGGGCGTCCGGACGGCCGGGCTCGATTTGCAGCGCTTTCGAGAACGCAGCCTTTGCTCCGTCGATTCGGCCCGCACCGACGTCGTACAGACCCTTCCACACCCACGGCAGTGCGGTTTCGCTGGACGCAGATCGAGCCTTTTCGTTGATGGCCTCTGCCCGGGCCTTGTCTCCGGCGAGCCAGTGAGCCTGGCCCCAGGCCGCCAACAGCAGCGAACGGGAGCGCCCGGCGCTCTGGGATGCCGCCGGCGGTCGCTCGTCGATCCATGCTTCGAACCGCGGCTCGATCATCGGCTGGTTCATCCGTAGAAAGCGCCACAAAGGCGCGACGATCAGCCACTCGCTCTCGGAGCGCAAGGCGCCATCGAGCCAGTTGCTCAGATATTTGAGCACGAGGTCGAAGTGGTCTGCTTCCACAGCCGGCGGCGGATTCGCCCCCGGTACGTGGATGCCGAGCAGGTTCAGGTCGGATGCCGCTTCGTCGGCAAACAGGTCGAGATGGAGATGGCAATTGTCCGACACCGTCTCCCAACCCAGAATGCCGTCGGGTGCAACGGCGGCACGTAGGCCGGCCGTATCGCGCAGGAGCACGTTCTCTTCCTGAGCGACTCGCCGTATCATCTCGGCCTGTTCTGCGGTTGCTCGGAAGTGCATTGTGTCGAGGCGCAGAGCTCGGGCCAAGGCGGCGCGCGCGC
>JACQEN010000256.1 GCA_016200585.1 Deltaproteobacteria bacterium | reverse complement strand
CATCATATCGGCTGGCAGGTGCTGGCGACGCTGGTGTTTGCGCGTTTGGGCGCGCTGCATTCGTGGCCCGGCAAACTTGGATTGCTGATCGCGATCGTGTCGTGGGTCAGCTTGTGGCGCTTCTATTTCGCCGGCCGTGCTGCGGAAGCTGTGATGGAACGGGCGTTGGTCGAGGCCCTTGGTCCAGACTATCGTGCGCGCATCCGATCGGACCTCGCGGTGAAGTTTCCGAGTCACCCCAATTGGCGCCGCATCCTGCGGCCTTTTCCGATGCGCGACCCCGAAGTCGAGCGCGTGCGCGATATCCGTTACAGTCGCATCAACGGCCTGAATTTGAAGCTCGACGTATATCGCCACAAAAGCCGGCCGCAGAATTGTCCGACCCTACTGCAGATTCACGGCGGCGGTTGGGTGATCGGCAGCAAGAACGAGCAGGGAATTCCGTTGATGCTGCACCTGGCGGCACGCGGTTGGGTGTGTGTTACCGTCGACTATCGCTTGAGCCCGCATGCGACCTTTCCGGATCATCTGGTCGACGTCAAACGTTCGATTCAATGGATACGCGAGCATGGAGCCGAGTACGGGGCGAATCCTGACTTCATCGTCGTCAGCGGCGGGTCGGCCGGCGGACACCTGGCAGCCCTCGTCGGTTTGACCGCAAATGATCCCGAGTATCAGCCGGGCTTCGAAGATGTCGACACGTCCATGCGCGCCTGCGTACCGTTCTACGGCGTTTACGATTTCGTCGATCGTCATCAGACGCTGCATTCTCCGGATCTACACGATCTCCTGGAAACCCGGGTGATGAAGGCATCGCGGGGCGAGGCTCCGGAGGCCTACGAAAAGGCTTCGCCGATTGCCCGGGTCCACAGCGACGTGCCGCCGATGCTGGTCATCCACGGTGATCGCGATACGCTTGTGCCGCTGGCGCAGGCGCACCGCTTCGTCGACGAGCTGCGGGCCGTATCGAAAAACCCGGTGGCCTTTGCCGAGATTCCGGGGGCGCAACATGCCTTCGAAATTTTCCCGTCGCTGCGGCAGGTGCTGGCGATTCATGGAACGGAGCGCTTTCTGGCCTTCGTGTACAGTCAGTATCTGGCTCGACAGGCGCCGTCGCAGAACGCGCAAGCCGCCTAGGCGGTCGCTGAAAAGTGGTTTCACAGCCCTTCGTTTACTGTCTGAATTCAAACCGTCTCGGGACATCGTATGGCGATCATGCCCCTCAGTCATCTCAAGCTGATCGATTTGTCGCGGCAGCTGCCCGGGCCATTCTGTTCGATGCTGCTCGCCGACATGGGTGTCGATACCGTGTGCGTATCGAATCCCAATGATCCGATGGGCATCGGCATTCCGTTTTTGGCGCGCAACAAGCGGCATATGACGTTGAACCTGAAGAGCGGGGTAGGGCGCGATATCTTGCTGCGGCTCATCGATGAAGCGGATATCGTGCTCGAAGGTTATCGCCCGGGAGTGCCGCAGCGTCTGGGCATCGACTACGAAACGCTGAAGGCACGCAATTCGCGCCTCATCTACTGCTCAATCTCGGGATACGGGCAGGACGGTCCGTATCGCGATCGCGTCGGTCACGATATCAACTACCTCGGCTACGCCGGTGTTCTGAATTTCGTCGGCCAGGAAGACGGTCCGCCGGTGATTCCCGGGGTGCAGATTGCCGACATTGCGGGTGGTGCCTTGATGGCAACGGTCGGCATTCTCACGGCGATCATCGCGCGCGAAAAGACAGGCGCCGGCCAGTTCGTGGACATTTCGATGCTCGACGGATCGATGGCGTGCAATGCGTATCATACGTTGATGTGGTTCATCACCGGACAATTGCCGCAACGCGGGCGCGAGCAGCTGACCGGTCACTGGCCGTGCTACTCGGTGTACGAGACGGGTGACGGCCGCTATGTGACGGTCGGTGCTTTTGAGCCGCACTTCTGGGCGACGCTGTGCCGATATTTTGGACGGGAGGATTTGATTGCTTCGCAGTGGGCCGAGGGCGCAGCCCGCGAGGAGGCGTTTGCATTCTTTCGCAATGCTTTCCGACAGAAGACGCAAGCCCAATGGGTGGCGGAGCTGAGTGAGGTTGAAATTTGTTTCGCTCCGGTAAACACGCTCGACGAGACCTTTGCCGACCCGCAATTGCGGCACCGCGGCATGATCGTGGAGATGGTCGGGCCGAACGATCCGACCATGGTAATCGGCAACCCGATCAAGCTCTCGGAAACGCCGGCATCGTTGCGCAGCGCGCCGCCAGGCTTCGGCGAGCACACGGATTCCGTCCTTCGGGGGCTGGGGCTTGCTGCGCAGGAGATCGCTGTATTGCGGCGCGACGGGGTCATTTGAGAGGAGACGAAGATGCCCGAGTTGCAGACTCTGTTGTACGAGGAAAAGAACAACGTCGCCTGGGTTACGCTCAACCGTCCCGACGTCTACAACGCGTTCAATGCGCAGATGCAGCGTGAGCTGCACGAGCTGTGGCGCGGCTTGCGACGCAACGACGCTGTGCGTTGTGTCGTCCTGACGGGAGCAGGCGACAAGGCGTTCTGCACGGGTATCGACCGCACCGAGACGATGGCGGAGCAGCCGAAGGCCGGAGAGCGCGTCGTTGGTGCCGCATCGACACCCTTTATGTTCGACGACCCGGCGGCGAACATCGGGCCGAAGACCTGTGATCTGTGGAAACCGGTGATTGCGGCGGTCAACGGAATGGCGTGTGGCGGCGCCTTTTACATGCTCGGGGAGGTCGAGTTCATCATTGCTGCGGAGCATGCGACCTTCTTCGACCCGCATGTGACGTACGGGATGACGGCTGCCTTCGAGCCCATGCATCTTCTACAGAAAATGCCGTTCCACGAGATCATGCGTCTGGCGCTGCTCGGCAATCACGAACGGCTTTCGGCGAAGCGGGCGCATGAGATCGGCTTGGTCTCGGAGGTCGTTGCAGCGGACAAACTGCGCGAAGCGGCGACGTGGGCGGCGGAAGCAATCGCGTCGGCCCCGGCTCTGGCCGTCCAGGGGACGCTACGAGCAATTTGGGCGGCGCGGGAAATGAGCCGTTCACAAGCCCTGGGTTTGGGATACGCCTTTGTCGGACTGGGTACGAATCGAGAATCGATTCAAGAAGGTCAGCGAATGTTCGCATCAGGAAAGCGAATTCAATGGAGGTTGCGGTGACAACGGCGGCCACCGGTCCGTCGGGTATGGCGGCGCAGGTCGGTCAGCGCAGGTTCATTTCGTAGTTGTCCAGCCCGGCACCCGTGTTAATTTAGTGAATATGCTGCGCGGTGACTTGCACCACCACTTCAATGCCGATCCCGTTGACGGGGTCTTTGTTCAGCATTCGATCGGTGAGCTCATCGATCGGGCGGCCGCGTGCGGCATCAATGTGTTGGCGGTGACCTGTCACGAGGCGATCCCGTACGACGGCGACGCTACACGCTACGCGGCGGAGCGCGGCGTCATCCTGCTTCGCGGGATGGAGGCGACGGTCGGATCGGAGCATGTCCTGCTGATCAACTTCCGGGAATTCCCGCAGGGTAAGTGTACGATGGCGGACATCGCCGCGGCGAAGGATCCGGGGGCATTGGTGATTGCGCCGCATCCGTTCTACCCGCTCGGCTGAGCGACCGGCCGAGTGCTGACGACATTTCCCGAAGTGTTCGATGCGGTAGAATTTTCCGGGATGTATTCGGCGTTGACGAAACATTTCAATCGGCGCGCGACGGCGTTTGCCAAATCGGCGCAGCTTCCGGTCGTCGGCAACTCCGATACGCATTTCCTGTGGCAACTGGGCCACACCTTCTCGCTGATCGATGCGCCGGCAGATCCGGTGGCAGTGGTTGAAGCGATCCGCAGCGGGCGAGTTCAGCTGCGAACCGAGCCGTTGCGTTGGAGAGACGTGATCCGTTTCATCGGCGAATCCGGCGCCAGTCGAGCGATGTTGCGCGATGGGTTTCGGTATCTGCACCGAATCGTGCAGCGGAACGGTCGGCAAGGCGCATCGACTCTCTCGCATCCCGCCGAAGTCTGATTCACGGCCTCAGTTCGCAGCGTTTTTCGCGCCGCGGGCGTGGCGACGCCCGCGGCGCCAGGAGCGATCAAGGGAGGTGACGCCTGTGGTTCACTCGGTGTATTCGGAGTAGACGAAATCACGCTCCTTCTGTGAAGCGTGGCAGTTGAAGCATTGCGCGACCGGGTCGGTGACGACTCGTTGAGAAGAATCGCCTGCCTTGAAGCCCTGAAAGCCCCAACCGCCGGTGTCTTTGAACTGCTTGCCGTCTTTCTGCATCACGGCGAGCAACTTGTGAGATCCTTCCGTGTAGGCACCGTCGCTTTCGCCTGCCTCCAGCAAGTCGAAGACGATGACCGACCCGTCCGTGTACGGTCCGTGCGTCTTGATCGCCTTCATGGCGGCTTCGTTCATGTAGATGTGATGAATGCCGCTTAAGGCGTTGAAGAGTGGGTGCTTGTCGGAAAAGATCACCATCGACTTGGTGTGTGTCCATTGGCGATAGCCTTTCGGGAACCTCACACCCGCTTCGACGGGCTTCGGTTGTTTTGCCGCGGCGACGGTACAGAGGAACAACGTGGTCCCCAGAAGCGTAGCGAGGATGCGTATCGGCATTGCGTATGTCCTCCCAATCAACAGTCGACGGATTCAACGGCCAATCGTTGCGCCGGTCAAGTACACGCCGGCCGGTCTGGGAGCGGGATCGCCCCAGTCGTCCGGACGATTGTGTCAATCACGCTGCGTCCGATTGACCGCGCAGAGTGCTTCGTAAATTTCGATGAGGACCTCGCGTTGGCGCTCGGTGATGCGGGGGTCGCGGCGGATCTCACGCTCCACATCGCTGTCCTCGAGATTCTGCGGGTCGAGCACGCCGGCTTGGAGCTGCATGGTTTCGGCGGACAAGCGCAGCACCGCCGCGATCGACTGCAAGATGGTGCGGCTGGGATTGCGCAACCCGTTCTCGACCTCCGTCAGGACGGCCGCCGATATGCCGCTCTGCTCGGCCATTTTGCGCAGCGAGATGTTGGCCAGCTCACGCTGCCGGCGTATGAAGTCGCCGATCGTCGCAGGCTTCGAAGGCTTCGGCTTGGGCATGGATGGAATCTATGCTGCGGATCGTGCGAGGTTCAAGCCGGGGATGGGTTTCCGGTGCTACCGCCCGGCTTCGCGCGGCGAGGCGCGGACGGCGCGATCGAAGGCCCACTCGCGAATGTGGTCGACCTGTTCCTTCATCGTTTTCGACAGCGGCACGATGTTGGCCGTGGCGTTGAGGATGTCGTCATCGTTGAGCTCACGGTCTTCGAGCTTGGCGGTGGTCATGGCGGAAACGACACATTGCTCCACCTCGGCGCCGGTCCAACCTTTGGTGAAGCGCTTGAGGCGATCGAGATTGAACGCCTCGGGTTTGATGCCGCGCCGCAGGAGATGAATCCGGAAGACGTCGACGCGCTCCTCGTCGGAGGGCAGGTCGACGAAGAACACCTCGTCGAAGCGGCCCTTGCGGATCATCTCCGCCGGCAGCAGGTCGATGCTGTTGGCCGTGGCGGCAACGAACAGCCCGCGCGATTTCTCTTGCATCCAGGTGAGGAAGAAGGCGAACAAGCGGCCTTGCTCGCCGGCGTTTTCAGCCGATGTAATCGCCATCTCGACTTCGTCAAACCAGCAGACCGCCGGCGCAATTTGTTCGAGCATGCGGCAGGCCGCGGCGAACGAGTACTCCGGCGTGCCGTGACGCCCCGAGAATATTTCGGTCATGTCGATGCGATAGAGAGGCAATTCGAAGCACGAGGCGATCGCCTTTACCGAGAGGCTCTTGCCGCAGCCGGAAATGCCCATGATGAGAACGCCTTTGGGCACGATGTCGTTGCTGACCTCGTCGCGCATGAGGAACAACCTGCGCCGATCGGTCAACCAGCTCTTCAGCGTTTCCAGGCCGCCAATCTGCTCGAGCTTGGTGCTGTCGGCGACGTATTGAACAAGGCCGGTGCGGTTGACGAGAAGGCGCTTTTCTTCGAGCAAGGCTGCCAGGGAGTCGGTTCCCAGCGATCCGGTCTGGGCTACCGCGCGGCGTACGGCGTGCCGCGCTTCGTCGAGAGTCAGGCCCTGCAGGGCACGGCCGAGTTGCTGCAGCGTCTTGTCGCTGAGATCCACTTTACCGCCCGCCGCTTCGATCCCCGGCGCTTCGCTGTGCAAGAAGGCGAAAATTTCCACCAGATCTGGTAGGCCCAGCTCGATGAGAATAATGCTGCGCGTCAGCTCGTCTGGAATGAACTGTAGCGGCGATGAAATGAACACAAATTTGCGGCGGTCGAAACAGACCTCGTAAAGATCGCGCAGCCGGCGGCGAATCTCGCCACCTTCACGCAACGGCTCGTGAAAGTCCTTGAGCAGGAACAGGCCTGGTCCATCGTACTTGGCGATGTAGTCGAGCACCGCACGTGGCGATAGATCTTCCGCCGGCGGGTTTTGCTTCCCTGCACCGTCGCAGCGCCGCAGACCGTCGGTAAGGCTCCAGGCAAAAACCGGTACGGCCGGTTGAAAAAAAGACGTGGCGGCGTCGGTGAGAAGCTGGACGATGCGGTGCTCCTCGGCCGACTTGATATACGTCAGCGGCCTGCCGGCATCGAATACTTCACGCAGCGACCTGAGGGCACGGCTCTCTTCGGGTTTGTGGTTCATGGGAGAATTGGACGTCAGATTCCCGATTTTCTTTCGGGAGGAGCGGTGGCAATCGAGATTTTCTCCGCTCCGGCTTCCTTCGCAATGGTCATGATTTGGACCGCCTGTTCGAGCACGACGTTGCGGTCTCCCTGCAGGATCACCGTGCGCTCGGGGCTGGTCTGGAACGTCGCTTCGAGCGCGGCACGCAATCCGTCCAACGGCACCGGCTTACCGTTCACCTCGACCCGCCGGTCGGCCGTAGCCGTGATGATGATGCCGCTGGCTTCGCCGCTGCCCGATCCGGCGCGTGGTAGGTTCACTTTCGTGCCTTGCTGGGTCAGGGCGGTGCTGGTCACCATGAAGATGATCAGCAACACCAAGAAGATGTCGGTGAGCGGCGTTACGTTGATCTCGGCTACGATGCCGCCATCGCTGCTTTCGCTGTCAACGAGACTGAGCGACACGCGCGATGCTCCCTTCACGCTGCCGCGGCAGCGTCAGGCGGACCAGCAGCTCGTCCGTCCACTCGCGCCAAAGTGCGGTCAGGTTGGCAATCCTCACCATGAAAGCATTGTAAGAGAAGATCGACAGGACGCCGACCAGCAACCCGGCGGCGGTTGCGATCAGGGCTTCGGAGATACCCGCGGCGACCACCGCGAAGCCACCTGAACCGGTGGCGGCCATGTTTTCGAAGGCGCGTACGATGCCGATGACGGTTCCAAGCAGGCCGATAAAGGGCGCCAAGCTACCGACCGTGCCGACGAGCCAAACGTTGCGTTTCAATGTGCGGGCGGCAGCCGCATGGCGCTGCAGAGCGATACGTGTGCGGATGTCGTCGTTGAGATCTTCCTGGCTGAGGATTGCTTTGTACACGTTTCCGAGGGGCGAGGTATCTCTGCGACTGACGGCGAGCGCGTCCGACCATCCGCCTTCGTCGGCAGCTTCGGCGACCAGCTCGTGCAGGCGAGTGGCAGCGCGGGCAGCGCGCGTGATCGACCACAAGCGCTCGAGAATCACGCCGACGCTGACAATCGAGCACAGGAGCAGCGGGTACATGACCGCGCCGCCGGTCCAGACCAGAGTTAGGAGATCGCGGGATTCAAGCACGCGCCGAAGAGTAGCCGAGCCCAGAAGGAGGCGCAATTCGTTCCCAGCGCCAGGGCCGTTTGCTTTTTCCAGTGTCGCGCAAGGGTCGAACGGTGCTGAGGACCGTGGTAGAGCCAACGGCATGGCTTTCGCCGTCCAAGCGCAGAATGTGGGTCGCCTTTCAGCGATGGAGCGGCGCTGGCCAGAGCTCTGCGGTGCGTTGCCGCGTGTTGGGTTGACCACCTTGCCGACGCGGGTTCACCGCCTCGAACGGTTGGGAGCGGGGCTTGGTGTCGACTTGTGGGTCAAACGCGACGACGAGAGCGGGCCGCTGTACGGCGGTAATAAGCCACGCAAGCTGGAATTCATCCTTGGCGACGCGGTGGCCGATGGCAAGAAGTCGGTGATGACATTCGGCGGCATTGGGACCCATCACGGGCTGGCAACCGCGATCTGTGCGCGCTCGCTGGGTCTGCGGACGATCCTGGTGCTGCTGCGCCAACCGGTTACCGAGCATGTCCGACATTCTCTGTTGCTCGACTACACGGCGGGAGCCGAGATGCACTATGCGCCTTCGGTGCCTGGGGTTACGGCTCGGGCGCTGCGCATTTGTGCGCGCGAGCTCTTACGCGGTGAGCTACCGTACATTGTTTTGACCGGTGGCACATCGCCGTTAGGCACGCTGGGCTACGTCAACGCAGCCTTCGAGCTGAAGGAGCAGATCGATGGCGGTCTGTTGCCGGAGCCCGGATGGATCTTTGCGCCGCTCGGGAGCGGTGGGACGATCGCCGGGCTGACGCTAGGGGCGAAACTGGCAGGGTTGAAGTCGCGTGTCGTAGCGGTTCTGGTGACGGATATCCTGCCCCCGAGCGCCGGCCGGCTGGCGACGATGGCGCGCAAGAGCAGCGAAGTATTGCGAGCCCGGGTGGATCTCGGGAGCGTGGGTGTCGGCCCGGCCGACTTCACGATCCTCAGCGGCTTCGTCGGTCGCGCCTATGGCGCGCCCACGGAAGAGGGACGGCGAGCCTGCGAGCGTATGCACGAACTGGAACACATCACGCTGGAAACGACGTACACGGCGAAGTGCGTCGCGGGCATGCTCGAAGCGCTGCGCAGCCCCGAATACCACCGTGCACCCGTCCTGTTCTGGAACACCTACTCGAGCATCGATCCGTCGCATCATCTCGGACCGCTTCCCGACTATCATCAACTGCCGAAAGCGTTTCATCCTCCAGCGTCACGGGTGCGGTGGCGCTGCCTTGTGATCTTGCATTTGCTCCCAGAACCCAGATAGCTGGGGCTGTGCCCCGACCGTTCCGACGATCGATCTCCCGACGTTCGTTCTTGCGGTACACCGCCGTCAGCGGCGGCTTGCTGGCATTGAGTCGGCTGCGCGTTGCGCCGGTTCTGGCGGCGGAGAGCGCGGAGAGCCATGCGGGGCTGCAAGTGCTGACTGCACATGAAGCGACGATCTTTACGGCGATCGTCGAACGCATGGTTGCGAGTGACGATCCGGCAATGCCGAAGGTCCGTGATACGCCTGCCGTCGAGACGATCGACCAGGCGCTGTTGCAACTCGATGCGGATCAGCAATACCAGTTGAAATGGCTGCTGCGCATTTTTCAGTGGGCCCCCCCGCTGCTGATGCTCCGCCTGTCGACGTTCACCGGGCTCGCGGCCAGCGAGCAGGACGAGTACATCCGCGGCTGGGCGACCAGCCCGCGGGATCTGCGTCGATTGGCTTTCCGAGCGCTGAAAAATCTGTCGATGCTCGGCTATTACTCGCAAGACGCAACCTGGCCGGCGCTGCACTACCCCGGTCCCTGGGTGCCGCGCCCGCGTCGAGTTGTGAGTGGTGGACTTTGACTCTTCGACTTTCAGCTCATTGACGATCGACGGTCTCCGATGATCACCAAAGGCGAGCAGATTACCACCGATCTCAATCTCACGGCCGAAGTGTGCGTCATCGGCTCGGGTGCCGGCGGCGCGGTGATCGCCAAAGAACTGGCCGAGGGTGGACGCGACGTCGTGCTCCTGGAGCAGGGAGGGCATTACACCAAAGAAGACTTTACGCAGCGTGAAGACGAGATGATGCCGTTGCTCTACGAAGACATGGGGCAACGCATGACCGTCGACCAGTCGATCGTCATCTTGCAGGGTCGCAACGTCGGCGGATCGACGGTGCACAACCTGTGTTACTGCTTCCGCACGCCACAGCCGATCCTCGAAAAGTGGAAACGTGAGGATGGGCTGGTCGACATGAGCTACGAACAGATGCTGCCGTCGTTCGAGCGCGTCGAGAAGATGCTCAAGGTCAAAGAGATTCCCGAAGAGCAGGTCAACAAGCTGAACCACAAGATTCGCGAGGGCTGTGAGAAGCTCGGCTACCATGGCCTGGTGTCGAAACACAACCGCGAGAATTGTACGACCAGCGGGTTCTGCCTGCTCGGCTGTCCGTTCGACGCCAAGCAGAGCATGCTCATCACCTACGTCCCAGCGGCCGACAAGGCCGGAGCGCGGATCTTTGCGAACTGCCCGGTCGAGAAGATCATCGCGCAAGCGGGACGTGTCCGTGCCGTCGAGGGAAACGTCGTCGATGCCCTGCACCGACCGCGGCGCAAGTTTCGGGTTGAAGCACAGTTGGTCGTGTTGTCGGCGGGTGCGATCAACTCGCCACAGATCTTGCTCAAGAGCGCAATTGCCAACGGCAGCGGCCAGGTTGGCAAGAATCTGCATCTGCATCCGAGCGTCTTGTTGGCCGGGGTCTACGACGAGGAGATCAACGGTTACACCGGCATTCCGCAGAGCTACTACGTCGACGAGTTCATCAATCTCGAGAAGAACCCCGACACCGGTTACATCTTGATGCCGGTCTACGGCTTCCCGGTTACGACGGCCACACAGTTGCCGGGCTTCGGCCGCGAGCACTCGGAGATCATGCGCAACTTCCATCGTACCGTTGGCATTCTCGTTCTGATGCACGACCAGTCGGCCGGGCGTGTCGAGGTCGATCGCAACGGCAAACCGCGCATCAGCTATACCGTCAATGCCCGGGAACAGCAGCTCTTCGTCGAGGGCATGCGCCATTGCGCTGAAATCCTGTTCGCCAGCGGCGCGAAGAAAGTCTTGGCACCGTATGACAACCCTCTGTGGCTCAAGCCCGGCGACGATCTGAGCGCGATCGATCAGCGCGGTCTGCGTCCGAACGAGATTCCAATTGCCTCGACGCATCCACAGAGCACTTGCAAGATGGGCGAAGATCCTCGCCGCTCGGTGGTGAGCTCGTGGTGCCAATCGCACGACTTAAAGAACCTCTTCCTTTGCGACATGGGTGTGTTCCCATCTTCTCTCGGCGCTCCGCCGCAGATCACCACGGCGTCGATCGCCGACCGTACGGCGCACTACATTAGAGAACAGTGGGCGCAATTGATCGCCTGAGCGTGACGCTCAATCGTTCCCCGGCGGCGCACTGTCGATTCAGCGGAAGAGATCGAGCTCGCGTGGCCGGATCAACGGTGCGGCGCTGCCTTTGGCGGGTTTGAATGCGTAACCGCGGACCAGGACGGCCGGAAGGCCCGCTCCTTTGCGCATCATCAACCCGGCGGTGGCGGCGAGGGCGTCGGCTTGTGCCATGACGGTATGGTGAAGCTCACGGCCGTTCATGTCGGTTTCGCCGCGCAGGTCGAGCATGGCGTCGATCCCGGCGATGCCGATGGCGAAATCGACGAGCCCATCGCGCCAGGGGCGACCCCAGGTGTCGGTGATCAATACGGCGACGTCCTTGTCGGTACGGGCTCGAACGGCATCCTTGAGTCGTCGTGCCGAGGCATCAGGATCTGCGGGCAGCAAGATGACGGTGCCGTCTTCCAGGCTATTGGACTCATCGACCCCGGCATTGGCGCACACCCATCCAGGGCCGGTTTCGACGATCAGATGGCCGCGGTTCATCTTCACGATGCGGGTTGTCTCGCGCAGAATGATCTCGACGATGCGTGGGTCCTTGTCGGTCGTCTGTGCAGCAATCTGCTCGGCGAAGGGCGATGCGGTGATATCGGCGATGCGAGCGATCCGCCCTTCCGCTTTGGAGACGACTTTCTGGCAAATGACGAGGATGTCGGCGTCGGCCAGGTGGAGGCGGGAGCGATCCATCGCGCTCAGGAGGTGAGTGGCGAGATCGTCACCGGGGCGGATGACGGGGATTCCTGTGATCGGTGAAATTGTGATGCTCATGATTCCAGGGCCTGCAAGACTGCACCTGCCAGTCGCAGAGACTTTGCGGGAGTGCTCATGATGGTGTCGGTGACGACCGATTTCATCCCCAGCTCGGCGATGGGTTCGGCAAAGCGTCGATCGCAGCGGTCGATGACAAAGAGGTCGACGAAGTCCTTATACAAACGTGCGACACCCAGCGCGGAGACCTCATGCCCGAGTCCACGCAACATGCGGTGTAAGGGACCTTTGATCGGCGCGCCGCCGACGATCGGGCTGATTGCCGCAACGCGCGCGCGAGTCGAGCGCAGCGTGGCGGCGACACCGCGTAGGGCCAGGATCGGGCCGATGCTGACGAAGGGATTGCTCGGCGGCAGGATCACGTAGCGCGCCTGCCGGATCGCCTCCAACACGCCTGTGGCCGGCCGAGCCTCCTTGGCGCCCCGCGGTTCGATGCTTTCGACCTTGCCATGTCCACGGCGGTGCACGAGGTACTCCTGGAAGGGCAGGGTGCCGTGGCCGGCCACTCTGACGAAGGTCCGAACCGCAGCATCGGTCATCGGCAGCACGCGCTGGCGCACGCAGTGAGCTTCGGCGATGGCATGGGTAATCACAGTGAGTGAGTCCCCGCGGCGCAGGCGGTCGGTGCGATAGATGTGCGTTGCCAGATCGCGATCACCGAGCTGAAACCAGGCGTCGGTGTAGTATCCTTGTAGAGCTTGGAGACAGCGAAAGGTGTCGCGGTCGATTCCCCAGCCTTGGCCCGGCGATACGACCCCGGCGAGGGTGTAGAGGATGGTGTCGACATCCGGGCTGACGTGCAGGCCGAAGAAGGTTTCGTCGTCGCCTGTATTGACGATGACCGTCAGGGCTCGCGGTTCAAGAAGCGAGCTCAGGCCCCGGAGTAAACGTGCTGCGCCCACTCCTCCAGCCAGGACCGTGACCCGTTCCGTGCGCTTCATCGGCAACCCTATCATACAGTGTTGTGCGCTCTTGCGGGATTCGCCCCATGCCTTCGATGAGAGACCGAATCGTCGTGACGGGCAGGTACTCCCCGGCATCGGCGCCCGCCGACTTCGAGATCTGTTCTTCCATCAGCGTACCGCCGAAATCGTTGCAACCGGCGGCCAAGCTGAGCTGCGCTAACTCGGTGCCCAGTTTTACCCACGAGGTTTGCAGGTTGTTGATCAGTCCGCGCAGCATCAAGCGGGAGAATGCGTACATCCGCATGTCGACGGCGCCCTTCGGCGGCGGATCGACCAGACCTTTCTGATAGAGAACGGTGTAGGTGTGGATGAATCTCAGTGGGACGAACTCGGTGAAACCGCCGGTCTCCTTCTGGATGTTGCGGAGGATGTCGAGATGGCGCACGACGTGCTCTGGCTTTTCGATGTGGGCGTACATGACGGTCGATGTGGTGCGCACGCCCACTTTATGCGCCGTGGTGATGATTTCAACCCAGGTGCGCACGTCGACTTTCTTGTGGCTGAGCACTTCACGCACCTCGTCGTCGAGGATCTCGGCTGCTGTCCCGGGGATGGTGCCGAGACCTGCGTCGCGCAACATGCTGATATAGTCGTAGTAGTTCATGCCGGTGCGACGCGCGCCGTACATGATCTCCATGGGCGAAAACGCGTGCACGTGGAGCTGCGGATAGCGTGCTTTGATGCGTGTCAGAATGTTGCGGTATTCGAAGGCGTCCATTTCAGGGTTGATGCCGCCCTGCATGCAAATCTCGCTGGCGCCTCGGTCGATGGCTTCCTGAACTTTGGCGAGCAGCGTCTCCATGCTGTCGGTGCGCGCGTCGTCGTCCTTACGATGTCGCGCGAAGGCGCAGAACTGGCAGCCGACGAAACAGACGTTGGTGAAATTGATGTTGCGATTGACCACGTACGTGACCGTTGGGCCGGCGTCGATCGAGCGCACGTGGTCGGCGGTCCGGATCAGCGCCGCCAGGTCTGCGCCCTCGGCGTGAAGCAATGCTAGGCCATCTTCGAAGCTCAACTCCTCACCCGCGAGTGAGCGTTCAAGAATGGCGGCGATCGGTGCGGTGGCGGTGCCGATGACGCGTTCGAGCGGACGTGTGTCGAGAACAAGCTCGCGCAGCTCCTGCATCAACATAGAGAAACTCCCCGATCGGCAGCGCGGGCCTGGATGGTTGGCCGCAGCGCTGGATCTACAAAGCCGGTACGCTCAACGTACTCAGCGTAGAGCGGTAGGCGTGGTTGTAAGGTGAACCCCTCGCTGGAACAGGTGCCTTTCAGTACGGCGACGTGCGGCCAAGGGGCCTCTGGATTCACATAATCCGGGGTCAAGGGCGACATCCCGCCCCAGTCGTTGATTCCGGCGCGCAAAAAGAGCCGGTGATCGTAGGGGCTAAGATTCGGCGGTGCTTGCAGGTTCATGTCGCGGGTCATCAGACGAGCCACGGCAATCGTCTTGGCGATCTCGACGTTTTGCGGTTCCGGTTTGGTTGCCATGCGCGTCGTTGGTTTGGCGCGGAAGTTTTGAATGATGATCTCCTGGATATGTCCGTAGCGCTGATGCAGGTCGTGGATCGCCGCCAGGCTGGTGACGACCTCGGCGCGAGTCTCGCCGATCCCGAGGAGAATTCCGGTTGTGAATGGAATCTGCAACTCGCCGGCGTCGCGCATCATGGCCATGCGGCGTTGCGGATCTTTGTCCGGAGCGTAGTAGTGGGCCTCGCCCTTGCCGCGAAGCCGCGGGCTGATGTTTTCGAGCATCAAGCCCATGCTGACATTCACCGGTTTGAGCAGCGCCAGCTCGTCGCGTGTCATGAGGCCGGCATTCGTATGCGGCAGGAGGTTCTCGTCGAGAGCAATCTCGCAAGCCTGGCGAACATAGCCGATGGTGTCTTCGTGCCCGAGGACAGACAGAGTATGGCGATACGAACGAAAGGCGAGCTCCGGTTTGTCGCCAAGGCACATGAGGGCCTCGACGCAGTCGAGCCCGCGACCCTTGCGACTGGCGGCACGAATTTCCTCGGGCAGCATGGTCCACGCTTGGACGTCGTCCGGGTCGCTGCGAAATGTACAATACCCGCAGCGATCGCGGCACAGGTTGGTGACCGGCAGGAAGACTTTGGGGGAGTAGGTGACGACCGTACCCTTGAGGAGTGTTCGCACGTGCCCGGCGACGGCAATCAGCGCAGCGATCTCTGCCGGAGCGTCACAGTCGATCAGCACCTGTGCTTGTTCTGCTTCAAGCGCACGTCCGGCGAGACCGGCTTCGAGCGCCGAGCGGACCAATGATCGCAGATCGCGGAGGGTGTCTTCCGGATGCGGCAGAGTCGGCTCGACCCACAACATGAGGCGTAGCTAACACATGCGGAAGGCTTGTTATAGAGGGGATGTGGGTGCTGTCGGTCAGCGCAATTCGGCGCTTTCAAGCTGCGCTTCGCGGTGCACCCGCAGGGCAAGAAGACCGTCTTCGAATCGGTTTTCGTCGAGGAACTTTCGTACTCGGACTAGATCCTCGGGCGGAAAAATCTCGGCACTGCGCGCCTGCAGGGCTTCGTGCACGTGAGTCGGAAGTCGGGCAATGCTGACGGTGGGGTCGTTCGCGTCGTCGAAAGCGATCTCGAGCTCATCGGGATCCAGGCTGTGGATGAGATCGACAAAGACCTCGATGAAGCGATCGACCAGAGATCGGCGCAGCAGATGTGGGTAGAACTCAAGATCCAAGCCGCGACGCAGATCGCGCGTGTCGATATTGATCAGCGGCCGTAGCGGGGCGATCTTTCCGGGAAAAAATCGGCAGCGACGCGGCTCTTCGATACTGCGCCGCTCGGTGATGAGCACGAAGAAGGTCAGACCGTCCGTTACTTGGACCGAAAGCGTGGTCATCGGGTCCCAAAGAGGGCCGCTGGCGACAATTCGAATGGCGTCGATCTGAGATAGGTGTGCGACTTCATGGCCGCTGTGAGCCGCGAGGAACTCGGCAACGGGATCCTCTGAGGTTGCACCGGCGCCGGACGGGCGAGTGTCAGGCGACGGCAGGGGCACCGCCGCTCCGCAGATCCTGCAGCCCAACCAGCTTCTTGGCGCCTCAGGTTCCATCGGCGCTCTCAATGCAGCGCGGCCGCGAAGGTTGCCGGTCTGGTCGGGAGGATCACGGAAGCCGTCCGGCAAATCCATTGCCCGGTCGCCTGGGTCGTAGTCCTGTCT
>JACQEN010000253.1 GCA_016200585.1 Deltaproteobacteria bacterium | reverse complement strand
CCTGCACGTCGGCGGCGCGGAGACGACGGCGTTGTTGGGCCCGTCCGGCTGCGGCAAAACGACTTCGCTCAAATTGGTCAATCGCTTGACGTCGCCGACCGAAGGACGCGTGTGCGTCGATGGTCGCGATGTCGCCGGCAGCGACGTCATCGCTTTGCGCCGCCAGATCGGTTACGTCGTGCAAGACGCGGCGTTGTTTCCGCATCTCACAGCCCGTGACAACATCGACCTGGTGCCGAAGCTGCTTGGCTGGGACGACCGCCGTCGGCAACAACGTGCCGAAGAGTTGTTCGCGCTGATGGGGCTGGATCTGGTCGCGCACGGGAAACGCTATCCGGCCGAGCTCAGTGGTGGTCAGCGACAACGCGTCGGATTGGCTCGCGCGCTGGCAGCAGACCCGCCGATCGTTCTGATGGACGAGCCGTTCGGCGCTCTCGATCCGTTGACACGCCGGCGCATGCAACACGAGCTCCGCGATCTGACGGCACGGTTGCGCAAGACGGTGTTGCTGGTGACGCACGACGTCGAGGAGGCATTTCTTCTGGCCCAGCATGTTGCCGTGATGTCGGACGGAACCTTGGTCCAGTTCGGCAGCCCAGACGAGATCCGCCGCAACCCGGTCAGCGACTTCGTTGCCGAGTTCGTGCGGCAGACGCGAGGGGAGCGGTGTTGAGCCTCTTGCGCCTGATTGCAGCAGCGGCGGTCTGCGTGTTTTCGCTGGCTGCGTCGGCCGAAACGCACGGCGCGCCGATCACCGTCGGTGCGAAGAACTTTACCGAAGCCGCCGTTCTCGGAGAAGTGATGGCCCAGATTCTCGAACAACGCCTCGGCGTGACGGTGGAGCGGCGTTTCAATCTCGCCGGGACCAAGGTCGCGTTCGATGCTCTGCGCAACGGCGGAATCGATCTCTACGTCGAATACACTGGCACCGGGCTGCGCGACATCTTGAGTGATAACTCGGAGACCCGCGGCGCCGCCGATGTCTTCGGGCGCGTCAGCCGGACGTTCGCCGAGCGCTTCGATCTGGCCTGGCTGGCGCCGTTCGGTTTCAACAACACCTACGTCCTGGTGATGCGGGGCGATCATGCGGAGCGTCTCGGTTCTGCGACGATCGGCGAGCTGGCGCGCCACTCGGTTCGCTACGGAATGTCACACGAGTTTCTCGAACGCGGTGATGGCATGCCGGCACTGCGCCAAGCCTACGGTCTCGACGTCGCCTCCCTGGTCGGTATGGAGCACGATCTGGCGTACGAAGCGTTGGCGGAAGACGCCGTCGATGTTGCCGACGGCTATTCGACCGATGCGAAGATCGCGACGCGCCAGCTGACGGTTCTGCGCGACGATCGTGGCTTCTTCCCACCCTACGAGGCCGCGCCGCTGGTGCGTCAAGAGTTGCTGCGTCAGCGGCCCGATGTCGCTGCGGTGCTGGCGACGTTGGCCGGACGCATCGATGACGAAACGATGCGCGAGATGAATCGCCAAGTCGAGGGCGACCGTCGGTTGCCGGCCGACGTCGCGGCGGCGTTTCTCGCCAAGCTCGGCATTGCCGAGGCGAAGGAGGCGAGCCGTGCACGCTCGGCTTCGTTGTTCGGGACCCTGTGGCAACGTCGCGACGTCACCTGGCGCCTCGCCTTGTGGCATCTGCTGCTGACGGCCTGTGCCGGCGTCTTGGCGTGTGTTGTCGCGGTGCCGATCGGAATCGTGGTCAGTCGGCGCCCGCGTTCCGCCGCTGCCGCCCTCGGCATCGCCGGCGTCTTGCAGACGATTCCGTCGATTGCCTTGCTGGCCTTCATGCTGCCGCTGTTTGGCATTGGTGCACGACCTGCCGTTGCCGCGCTGTTCCTGTACGGCCTGTTGCCGATCCTGCGTAACACGGTGACCGGCTTGCGCGCCGTCGATCCGCGTCTGGTCGAAGTTGGCTTGGGGCTGGGCATGACGCGCCGGCAACTGTTGCGGCAAGTCGAGCTGCCTCTCGCCGCACCGTTCATTCTTGCCGGGATCCGGACTTCGACCGTGATCAACGTCGGCACGGCGACCCTGGCGGCGTTCATCGGCGCCGGCGGCTTGGGTGAGCCGATCGTTACCGGGCTCACGGTGACCGATACCAATCTGATCCTTTCCGGCGCTTTGCCTGCGGCGCTTCTGGCGATCGCCGTCGATGGCGTTCTCGGCGGCGTCGAGCGGCGCGCGACGCCGCGTGGTCTGCGTCTTCGGCCGATCGACGCCTGACGCGGCCGGAAGAGACGACCGGCGAACGGCGATGGAGGTTTGTAGACAGCGGAGAGTCGAGTAGGGGTGAAGTGAGTCGCCAAACGACATTGACCGAGATCCCAGCTCCTACACCGGATCGGGTCCAGCGCTACAGTGCGCGTCCGTTTCCTTCCTATCGCTATGTTCCGGGTTTGTTGCCCCATCCGCTTCGCGACCCCGCCGGACATTCGTACGGTGTGAAGATCGTGCAAGCGCAGGGAGGGCGACGCGATGACTGGCTGTACGGGATCGATCTCTTCAACGCCTTCTTTTTCTGGGAAGCGCACGAAGCGTGGGAAGGGCTGTGGTCGGCGGCAGCGAAGGACTCGGCAGAGCGAAGTCTTTTTCAAGGCTTGATTCAGATTGCGGCAGCGCTGTTGAAAATCCACGTGGGCGTGGTCGACGGAGCGCGGACGCTGGCGCACGAGGGTTGCGCCAAATTGGCGCAGGCCGCTGCCGAGCGTCGAGTCCTGTTCGGGCTGGACATCCTTTTGGTGGAACAGTCGTTCCGGCGATACTTTCGCGGCCTTGACCGCAGTCAATTACCGCGCGTCGACGACGCGGTTCCGGTCCTGCGCCTGCAGTCCGCGTCCGTCGACTGACGCCGCTGGAGAGCTCTTGAGTTCCAGACTCAGCCTTCGTCGACCGACGACGATACGACGCGCAAGCGTGGCGACCGTGTGTGCGGCCCCTGGGTGTCGAACAGCAGGAGCAAGGCTGGTTCGTGCGCGGCAACTCCGTTGGCGCTGGCGGCGGAAATCTTGACGATTCCTGGTTGCGTCACGTTGTACTCGACAAGCGCGCCGCGGGCCGCGTGCAGGCGTCGGACGCCGCGCAGTTGCAAACTCCGGCTGTCGTAGTGGATGTCGACGTCCATTCCATGCCAAAGGCCGGTGCCATCTACCGACACGGGTACGCGCATGCCGCCGGATCGCGTGACCAAAGGCCGGCCAAAGCGGACGCGTGGGCGAGCGGCCGAACTGCTGCGAATGGCGCCGCCGCCGGCCGGTGGTGTCCAATTGCCGGTCGTGTCGCCGAAGACGATGCCATAGTAATCTTGGTTCTTCGCCTGCATCGGGAGATTCGTGTAGGCCACCTGCCCATAGACGCAGGGTGTAGGCAGCGGGCTCGGTTGCGTGGCTGTCGTGCCGGCGACTGCCTCGATCGATGGCGCGAACATCCACTGCGTATTGCACCGGTTCGCAAGGGTAACCGGTAACGCGGAGATGATCCCGACGCGATATTGGAGCACAAGGGTGGCGTCGATGCCGGTCAGCGTGCCGCTGCCGTTTGCATCGCCGGCGATGCGTTGCGCCGGGCTGAAGCCGCGCATTCCGACCACAGCCTGCAGGATGAATGTGGCGTCGAGCGCCGTGACCGCACCGTTGGTCGCGCCGGTCTTCTGCGGTTGCACCGTCCAGTTGTCTGTTGCCAGTCCCGGGAACGTATAGAGCCCACTTTGATTCGTCGGGGTGCTGCCGGGAGCGGGGCCGGTGAGCTGCATGGTGACGCTGTCTACCGGAACGGCATTTCCGTAGTAGTAGACGTGGCCGCTGATGCCGTCGGCGGGAGTCGCTTCCGACGTCGGCGTGATGGTCGGCGTGTTCGTCGGGGTGAAGGTCAGCGTGAAGGTCCGGGTTGGCGTGTCCGTCGGCGTTCCGGAGGGTGTTGCGCTGAAGATCGGTGTCAGCGTGATCGTCGGCGTCGACGTTGGGGTCGGAGTACGAGTCGGCGTGTAGGTGGTCGTGTTGGAAGGAGTGGGCGTGGGAGTGCGCGTCAAGGTCACGGACGGTGTTGCGGTAATCGTCGGCGTGCGGGTTGCGCTGGCCGTGGCGGTCGCTGTGGCGGTCAATGTCGGAGTGAATGTCGGGCCGTTGTACGGGTAGGCAAACGACACGCCGGCGATATCGTCGGAATGCACGGAGGCGCAGCGGTTGTCGAAGTGTGCGGTATAGTACATCGTCGCGTCTTTGAGCGTGGCATTCGGTTCGGAAGGATTCTCGGAGGAGTGACCGAGGCCGATGCTGTGTCCGATTTCGTGCGTCAGAAGCTCGGCGAGATTGCATTGGTTCCAGCCCGAGCAAGCGCTCAGGCCGTTTTGCAGGACGACCTTGCCGTTCACGATGCGATCGAAGGTCGTGCCGTTTACCACCATCGAATCGGAGAAGAAACAGTAGCCGCCGAAGCCAATCGCACCCGAGCAGCCGCTACCGGCCAGCTCGCCGTACGGATCGTTGAAGAGAACGCGGTTCGGACCCGTACAGCCGGCATAGTGCGGCAGCGGCAGACTGAGCGTGCCGGCGTCATTGAGGACGATGCTGGCGCCTGCGACATCGCTCCACGCGGCGAGGGCGGAATCGAAGGCAGCGCGAGAATTGGTCGCGCCGATGGTGGCATCGCCGTTGGGATCGACCATGTAGTCGATCGGAGTGTTCGAATCCGGCTCGGCCCAGCGGGCGGGCGGCGTTGCTTGAAACGTGTACGCCTCCTTGTACTCGGTGAGCATCTGATCCAGCTCGGGCGGCACGGGCGAGATCGTCGTGCGATCGGCTGTCTCGCCGCCGGCGTTGGCGATGATTGCCAGCAAGTCGTCGAGGAGTCGAGTTTCACTACCGGGCGAATACGGTCCGCCAAGGCTCGCATCGACAACCGTGGTGCCGGAGTCATAGTCGCGGCGCGCGATCTGGCGGCCGGCATCGTTGGTTACGATCGAAAACTTGCCGAGTGCAAGTTGGTTGGTTTGCAAGGCGCCGTCGGGATCGCGTTTGAGGAGAAGCAGGCAGCGTTCGTTGGAGCGGAATTGAGGGACGCCAAAGAGACGTTCGGTGACACCGCCGAAGCTACCTCCGGGCTCACGCAAGACGATCTCGGATGCGTCGAGCTGGCTACGCAGAACTGCTTCGACCTGGATGTGGACGTAGGTGTAGATTGCTCCGCTGTCGGCCTGGCCGCTCTCGATGGCGTTGACGGTTCCGATCAACGCGGCATCCGCTGTCCGCGCCAGGGTCGCGTCGTCCACCGGCACGAACGTCGTGGCGTTGAGCTCTGAGGCGATAAAGCCGATCAGGGCAAAGACTGCAACGCGTCGGTAACCCTCGAAGCATCTCACGCTTCGAGGGTACCAGCGGGTGGCAGTCGGTACTAGGCGAATTTCTTTGCCGGAAAGTTTAAGAAACCTTACTGCACGTTACTGCACGTTCGGCACATTGGTGAATGAACACGGACCGCCACAGAAGTTTTGAACGCTGCCGTCCGGTCGCAAGAAGGCATCGATCTGGAGTTGCGCCTCGTCGAGGCGGCGCACCGCTTCGTGCACGCCGTTTTCGAACGGCGGAGCGATGTTGGCGAGCGGTGGCGGCGAGCCGTGAACGTCGTAAGGCGTCCATGCCGAGCCGTCGAAGGGCGCTTCCATCTCCGGGATGCCAAACGAAGGATACGCCGACGGTGCGACGGCGGGGATGCCGAGGCTGCGCGCCTGAATGACGGTTGCGATGTGCGCCACCTGCGAATCGTTGATGCCGTTTTGCAGCAGCACCTTCTTGGCGGGCGTGTTGGGCAGTGGGTTGCTGATCAGGTGCGACGTGTAGCCGTTGGGCTCGCCGCGATCCCACAATTGCTGGATCAAGCCGAAGAGAACGGCGCGATCTAGCTCGTTCAAGTAATTCTGCTTGAAGACGAACTGAAATGTGTCGAAGTCGACGCTGCGTTGCAGTAGGGTGCTGTAGTTGGCGGCGCCAACGCCGAGCACGCCGCGCTTCGTATCGGGCGACAGCGCCAGATAGGCGCCGCCTTCGATGCCGCCCTGGCTGTTGCCGTCGTAGTACAGCTCTTGCGTGTTGATGATCGGCACGCCGTTGAATTGAAACTCCGGTCGTGAATTGAGCCCGTTTTCGGAGGTCATCAAGCGGCCGAGGAAAATGAAGTTGATGAACGCCTGCTGCAGTCGGTCGGCGAGCTGATTGAAGTGCGAGAAGTCGGCGAGGATGCGGATACTGTTGTTGACGTCGTTCTCCGACAGGCCGATCCAGTCGGTGGCGCCAATGACGAAACCGAAACGGCTGGCGAGCGACTGCTGTGGGCCGGAGGTAATTTCGCCTTCGCCGCTACCGAGCAGGCCGTGTCCGTAAATCAGGGCGCGACCGGGCTGCGGTTGCGCCCCTTCGACGTCGACGCGCGGGATGATGATCGTGAACGGCGCCGTGGTCGTGCCGTTTTGTTGCGGCACGCCGTTGCTGTCGAGGTTGTAGGACGCCGGGGGGGTCGAGCTGGTCATGAACAAGGGCACCGTGAAGGTGCCGCGCACGCGGCGGAAGATCTTGTCGTTGTAGTTGTCTTCGACGGAGGTGATTTCGAACGGCGGGGCACCCGGTCCGTTGGCGGCAAGCGCTTGGTCGCGGGCGGAAACCGCGCGGCTGGTCAGAGCCTCGCTGCTGGCGACGACGAAGTCCCACGCCAACAAAAGATTGTTGCGCGCCACGCCGGCGCCTTCCAGCTTGGTGAAGATGTCCTCGAAGTGGCTGCGTCGCGCCTTGATGGCGTTGACCGGCGTGTCGAGGCCGTCACGCAGGATCTGAAAGGCGTGCCGCGCTTCGATGGCGGAGCCGTTGAGGTCTTTGAGGCCGCGAATGGCGACGATGTAGTGGCCGCGTTCCTTCAAGCGCACGCCGGGGCGGATGATCAGGGCGCGGGTCGAATCTTTGGTTGCCTGGGCGTCGAGCTCGACGAAGTGCAGCACATGCTCGCCGGTGTCGGCGTCGAGCAAGACGGTGGGGCTGTCGGCGTCGATGGAGTGCCGGTAGTCGGGAAGCTGGGCGGCACCGGAGGCAACCAGGTCGACGCCTTGCGGGAACAGCGACAGGATCATGCTGCCCGGGCTGAACCCGTCGAGCGTGTTCCACTCCGTCGGGTCGACGCGAATCTTGCGCGTGTTCGCCGGCATGGCGGGGCGTGTGAAGTTGACACGATAACCGGTTGCCGTGCTGCTGTCGGGTTTCAAGAAGAACGACGACGGGTAGGGATAGAGGCAGTTCTCTTCAATCAGAAATTCACAAGCAACGGTGGCTGAATCTAGGGCGCACAGCGGCTCGACCGCTTGCACCGCCGGGTCGTTGCAGGTCCCGGGCTCGAAGGTCGCCGTGGCGCTGGCGCTTGCCGTTGCAGTTGCCGAGGGCGAGGCGGTCGATGTCGGCAGGGGAGTCTGCGTCCGGCTCGGTGTCGCCGTGGGCGTCGCCGTCGGCTTTTCCGTGTTGGTCGCGGTGTTCGTCAGAGTCGGGGTCGTCGAGAAAGAGGGGCTCGGTGTCGAGCTGCGCGTCGGCGTTGCGCTCGGCGGTGTCGTCGGCGTCGATGTCGACGTCGGTGTTGCCGTCGGGGCCACCGGAGAATCGCCATTGCCGGCGCACCCGGCAAGCGTCACGAACACCGAAAGAATGCAGAACGCCCGAAGCCCCCGCCCATATTCGAACATCACGATTCCCTTCCTGCTGCGGATGAATGAGATGATGAGTGAATGCGTTGTGTAGCACGGTGGCAAGCCGAAGTTCTAGCGAGGCCGAGCCTTGGGCTAGTATCTGTCTGCGAGAACTCGGACCGATGCCGCTCGGACGTCACTGGCGCAGTCGCGAGCAAAATTCTCAGTCCTTCCACCGGCCCGATGATTCTCCGTCCAGTGGAGTGCTCACTGTGAGTACTCACTTTGTCCATTCGAGCTCACAGTGATCACTGATCGAAAGTCCAAAGATCTGATTGCCGGTCGCTCTGAGCGCTGGCCCTCAAGTTGCTCTCGCGAGTTCCCGATTCAACGCATCGGAGCAAGTCCTCACGAGGGGATTCATGACGAAGAGCGAACTCAGAAGGGCGAATCGTTCGCGGGCCGCCCGGCGGCTGTTGGCGGTACGGCTGGGTCTGATTGCCGGAAGCATGGTTGCCTTCCTTGTCTACTGGTTTGGAACGGGTCGCTTGGGGGCGACCGCACGAGCACAAACCTTCTTTCGGTCCGCTCCAAGTTTCTTGGCCGATCGAGAGCCGCCACCTCAGCTGGATGCCAGCCAGGTCGAGGCCAGCGCGGAGGCTCGCCGCCAAGAGATGCAAAGGCGCTTCAAGGCCGGTGTCGAGCAAGATGCCCAACGGTCACCTTGGGCATCTGACATGCAACGCCAAATTGTGTTCGGCGAAGTGGCTTTGCCACGCAACCCTGACCCCCCGGCTAACCTCGATGGCGTCGAAATAGTGATGCCATCGTCGGTGGATGAGGAACAGGTCCAATGACGAAGGTGAAGGCGACTCTTGCTGTTTCAAGCCTTCATGCTTGCGCATTCGCCGTAGCTGCAGTCGTCATATGCAACTCAACCGCGCTGGCCGACGGAACCAAGTCCCAGGGTGCAAACACCGGCGACGGATCGACGCCGTTTACAGGCTTGGCGGTAGCACCTGAAGCGAATCTTTTCGTTGGCAGCGGTACCACCTCGATTCCGATCGAGGTGCCACCCGGTCACAAAATGGTCACGCCGAAGTTGGCGCTGACGTACAACAGCAGCGGCGGTCCGAGCCCCTACGGGCTCGGTTGGGACCTCCCGCTTGGTAAGATTCAGCGTTGCGGCAAGCACGGCGTTCTGTCGTGCGATGACATGCGTTATCGGGACGACTTCGTTCTCGTATTGCCGGGTGCGAACATTGAGTGCAGACTCGATGAGCCGAGCGGCATCTGTAGTCCTGACGTCGAAGAATCATTCATCCGAATCGAGTACGCTGCGTCAACGAACAGCTGGAACGCGTGGGACAAGAGCGGACTACACTACGTGTTTGGCAGTCAGCCCAACTCCCCCGTTCCCAAAGGATTCAATCTGTTTACTCCGGGAGCTAACCCGAGTTCTTGTGCCTATACCTTCAGCTGGGCCCTGGACAGAATCGAGGACACGAACGGAAACTACCTGACAATCGACTATCAGCAGGATTCCGCCACGTACTCGCAGTATCCGACTGACATCAGGTACGGTGGCAATAGCGACACGCTGGCCGGTCCGCTTTTCGATGTCCATTTCGACTGGGAGGACCGCCCAAGTGATGACCAGCCCATAAACGGCCTCGGCGGATTCAGGGCAAAGCTGACAAAGCGCTTAGTGCGGATTCAAGTGATCCAGTTATTCGCCGCCAACGGGCAGCCGGCAAACTCAGTTATTCGTTCCTACGAGCCCATCTATCAGACCAACCGACTGGGCCGCCAATCTGTTGTCCGAAGTGCGTTTGCGTGGCCGAAGCGCTACGACCAACCCTCTAGACGGTCCGCTGCTAACACGCGCCGACGGAAACTACGCTTCGCCACGCTTCACGTACAGCGAAGCGCGCCCGACGAGTCCCTCAAGCTCAGCTCAGCCTTTTGGCTTCGGCGTGAAGCAATACTTGACCCTACCGATCCAACAATCAAACAACCCGGTGCCAACCGGTCTCCAAAATCCGACTCTCCTTCGCCAAACCGAAACCGACGGCCAGACCCAACAGACGCGACGCGACCTGATCGATATGGATGGCGACGGAATTGTGGACCTTGTTGATGCGTCTTGGGTTCCGCCAAACGGGGTAGTTTCCGGGGGGTGCAGATATCCCTATTCCGATTTCACGACCCCTGCGAAATGGAAGGTGTAACTTGGTACGCGAAGCGGCTTCTCGACAACCCCAATCGATTGGTACCTCGAGCCGAGTTACGACGCGTACGGCACTGACTTGCCGGGATGCCTGCTTCGCTTCTGGTATACCGAGCCGACAAGCTGGGGCGAAAATGAGACACTGACGACTGTAGACACTGTAGACATCACCGGTGATGGGATACCTGACTTCATCTCTGCGGGAACGACCACTTCAGGCGATCCGATCTGGACGGTCCTTCCGGGTCAGGCGCCATCCTCTACCGGCAGCACTTGGGGTTTCGGACCGCCGAGGACATGGGTAAGCGTTCCCCGGGCTTATATCCGACGGAGTGAAACGACCACGAATTTTCTCTTCCAGGGCTCGAACGATCACGGATCCATCGATAACGCCGACCTGATCGACATGAATGGAGATGGACTCCTCGATTTCGTCGAGGCCCACGGGCAGGGTTTGTCGGTCTGGTTGAACAACGGCTCGGGCTTCTCGGACACACCGCTGGATTTCGGCGGTTGGTCCTACTGGAACGGCCAATTTGATGATCAGGGCAATCGAATATACTACACAGCCCTGCGGTTTGTGAATGGCTCGGGCGTCACCCTTGTTACGGTCGCCGACGTTACTGGTGACGGCCTGCCGGATCACGTGGTCGCTGGCAATTCGAGTTACGACGTCTACGCGAACACCGGCCGCAAGCTGTGGAGCACGGCCGAGGCTTGGGCGTTGCCCTCGGGTTGCTTTCGCGCCGGGCAAATCGACGGGACTCGGCGAAATGCGAGTTCAAACCTCACAAGCGATCCTGTACGCGATGTTCTTGATATCAACGGCGATGGCCTACCCGACATTGTCGACAGCAGCGCCTGGACTTCGACCAACAATTTCTGGCAAGTATGCCTCAATCGCGGCAGCGGCTTTGCGGCGCCGCAAGCTTGGGCAAGTTCAAAACCGGTGATTCGCGACAACGAT
>JACQEN010000250.1 GCA_016200585.1 Deltaproteobacteria bacterium | reverse complement strand
TTTCGGCGATCTTGTCGCCGTGCTCGTCCGTCCCGGTCACCAGAAAGGTCGCCTCACCTCGGGCACGGTGGAAGCGAGCCAACATGTCGGCAATCACCATCGTGTAGGTGTGGCCGAGGTGCGGCTCGGCGTTGATGTAGTAAATCGGCGTGGTGACGTAGAAACGACCCACCGTACAACTCCTGGAGCCTCTACGGCGCTTTCTTTTGGACGAGATCCTCGAGGGACGCCTCGACGATACCGGCATCGCCCTCGAGCTGGATCAAAACGGTTTGCTTGAGCGGGTTTTGCCGCAACACCACCCCGGAGCCTTTCACGGATTCGATCTTCTTCCCGGCACTGGGCAGGGCACGGCCAAGCTCGACGTACGTGTCGTACTCGTAGCGCAGGCAGCACTTGAGCCTGCCGCACATGCCCGCAAGCTTCGAAGGGTTCAGCGACAACCCCTGCGCCTTGGCCATCTTCACCGAGACACCGCCCGGTTCGCGCAGCCAGGTCGAGCAGCACAGCTCGCGACCACACGGTCCGGCTGCTCCGATGACCTTGGCTTCATCGCGTGAGCCGATTTGCTTCATCTCGATCCGTGCGTGCAGCACATGCGCCAGCTCGCGCACGAGATCGCGGAAGTCGATGCGCCCCTCGGCGGAGAAGTAGAATGCAATCTTGCCGCCTTCCTGCGCCTGCTCCGCCTTGATCAACTTCATCTGCAGATTGCGCTCGCGCACGCGGACCAGGCACTGGCGCATCGCATCGCGCTCGCGCAGCCGCGTACGGTCGTGCTTGTCGTAGTCGTGCGACTCGGCGCGCCGGACGATGCGCCGCACCGGCCCCTGTGCTTCGCCGCGCAGCGCTTGCGGAAGCGAGGTGATGGTACCGAGCCGTTGGCCGTGCTCGGTAGCGACCACGACAATGTCACCGTGCCGCAAGGCGAGCGTTCCGGCGTCGAAACGGTGCACACCCGACGCCTCTTGGAATTTTACGCCGACGAAGTTCAAGGCCGGCGCCGCTTCCGGTGGAGGAGGAGCTTGCGGTGAGGGCTGTCCTTCTTGCTCCATCAGATCGCCGCAAGCTGCAACAGCAGCGCTTCCAGCAAGAGGGATCGATTCGGATTACGATAGCGGACCGATTGCCATGCTTCGTTGACCAGGTCGGCTTGCCGTAGCGCGGCATCGGCGGTGGCGTACGACGCGGTGCGAATTGCTTCCACAACCACATCGCGGAAGTGAGCCAAAACCAGCTCGAGTTTCACGGGGAGATCGGACTCGGGATGCCCGAGCTCGTGCGCCACTTGCATCAGGCGAGAATAGCGAGCCCCCCTGAGGTCGGCAAGCGAAGCCGACAGCCGCGCGCGTGCACCGTCGAGCACACAGCTCTGGAGTCGTAGAGCCCGACCCGGGCTGCCTTCGGCAAGCGCCGCCAGCTCTATCGCCGCCGGCGCTTCAAGACCGTTCGCGGTCAGGATCTCGACGACGATCTCGGTGGGCAGCGGAGAGAAATTGACGCGCTGGCAACGTGAGCGAACCGTCGACAGCAAGCTGTCGGCGTTGTTGACGATCAGAATCAGGAACGAGCGCGGCGGCGGCTCTTCGAGTGTCTTGAGCAAGGCGTTCTGGGCGGCGGTGCTCAGCGTCGGGGCGTCATCGATGATCACGACCTTGGCTCGTCCACCGAGCGGCTGCAGCTGCATGAAGCGCTTCAGATCGCGTACCCGGTCGACGCCGATCTCCTTCTTTCCTGCCGCGGGAACGACGGTCAGCAAATCGGCGTGGCTGCCGACGCCGGCTTGCCGACACGACGCGCACACGCCGCAGGCATCGTCGCCGTCCGCTTCACACAACAAACGCGCCGCCAGAGCCAGGGCGACCGAACGCTTCCCGATCCCGTCGCTGCCGGCGAACATCAGCGCATGAGCCAGGCGCCCTTCCGCCACCGCCGACTGCAGAAAGCCACGCACCCGATCGTGGCCGCGCACATCGGCGAAACGTGTCATTCGGTGTTCAGGCATTCCAGCACGGCTTCAAGAATTTGCGCTCGCACGATCGCGCTCGGCGCAGTCGCGTCGACAACTCGATAGAGATCGGGCCGGGCCTTTGCCATCGTCAGAAAGCCATGGCGAACGCGTTCATGGAATGCAAGGCGTTCACGATGGAAGCGATCGTCGCCGTGGGCGCGTTGTAGACCGGCCTCGGCGGGGCAATCGAGGATGAGCGTCAAATCAGGAGAAACCCCCTGGCGCGCCCGTTCATCGAGTAGAACGACCGTCGCCAGATCGAGGCCGCGAGCGTAGCCCTGATAGGCAATCGTCGAAGCGGAGAAACGATCGGTCAGAACCACTTGTCCGGCGGCGAGGGACGGGCCGATGACTTCGGCGATATGCTGGGCACGGTCGGCAAGATAGAGGAACAACTCCGCAAACGGCGCCGGCGGATGGTCGTACTCGTGCATCAGCAAGCGGCGCATCTGCGCGCCGAGCGCCGTGCCCCCCGGCTCACGCGTCTCGACAACGCAATGGCCACGTTCGCGCAACGACTCAGCCGTCAAATGCAGCTGTGTCGATTTGCCGGCGCCTTCCACGCCTTCGAAGGCGATCAGGCGCCCGGCATCAGGCAACCGGCTCCCCTTTTCCGAGCACCAGCTCGATGCCGTAGACGAGTTGCTTCACGGTGAAGGGCTTGGGGATGTAGTAGTCGGCACCAAACTGATATCCTTTGACGACATCGTCATCTTGGGTTTTTGCGGTAACCAAGATCACCGGGATCTTACCCGTTTGATACTCCTCTTTGAGTCGTTGGAGGACTTCTAGACCGCTCATTTCCGGCATCATGACGTCAAGCAAGACGACGTCAGGCGGTTCCCGCTTGATTGCCGCAAGTGCCTGGCTACCGGTGCTGGCCGATGAAACCTTGAAGCCGCGTGGCTCGAGCATCCCACGCATGATGATGACGCTATCCTGGTTGTCATCGACGACCAGGACGTGGACAGACCCTGCCCTCGTTTCGCTCACTGCGCACCTCTCAGATGCCTTATCTTGCGTTTGGTCACCAACAGGACCCTGACAGCGAGATTCGATTGGCCTCGACGTTTGCCGTCTCACGCCCAACCGGCTTCGCTTATATCCACGATCCAGCATCCTTGCAAAGCCAAATCGGCGGCGGCTAGCCGGCTCAGAGATCCTCGCGCCAACGCAGCTGCAAGTGCCCGCTCGCGTCGTGCTGCAGCAGCGCTTCGACACGCTTGTTGGCTCCGTTGCGGCCATAGCCGGTGCTGAGGATCCGTAGGGTACCGGCTGCCGCCGGTGCGACGACGACATCATAGCGAAACGGCGATTCCGGAAACGCTGCCGGCGCGCTTGCAAACGGCGATACACCGCTGTTCCGGACCGCGAGCAATCGCGTGAACGATCCATCTGCCTCGATTTGTGCCACGGCATGGGCGACGCCGGCGTCGGCGACATAGAGCGCTTCCATTTCGCCGCGCAGGTTTCTGGACACCAGGAAGTCACCGCGGGTCTGCATGAGCATCCAACCGCCGACCGGCAAAAGAATGATCGCAATACTCAAGGCTGCAACCAAAGCAGCGCCACGCTGGCTGGACAATCGACTCATGGATTTCTCCGACAAGCGCTCAAAGTCATGGTCGAGACCAGCGGCGCAAGCACGCTCGGATCGGGATTGGCAACTTCGACCCGCAGGCGGACGTCGACGCGCCGGATGCGATTACGGTCGGCGCCGGTGACCGCGCCGCTGCTATCCCCCAGAGCGGCACCACTCGCATCGAAATAGGTAAAGCGAAGCCCACCCGCAGGCACGTCGCTCACCAACGGCTGCGGGCTACCGCTTCCACTGGCACGCATCAGTTGGCGCTTGCGGGGGTCGTAGCTGAACGTGCTCGATTCGTTGGTGTCAAGCGTATCGCCGTCGCCGTTGAGGTCACTGGCGACCTCTAGCCGTTCGAGCGTCGCCGTCCGTATCGCCGTGACATTCCCGAAACCCGCGCTGTAACCGGACGAGCGCACGTCGCGCGCGACGAAATCCACACCCAGCAAGGCCGACTCCTGAGCTTCGGCTTTGGCTTCGTGGACGCGCAGGCTCATCAACGCCGTCTGCGTGAAGCTGTACGCCATCGCCGATAACCAAGCGATGAAGACCATGCTCACCAGGATCTCGATCAGTGTGCTGCCAAGCTCGGATCGTAGACCAGCGTACTCAGCCGCAGTGAGTGCTTTTGACCATCGTCCCATGAAACTTCCACGTCGATGCGCTGCAGGTGCGTCAGCCCCGTCGACATCGGCACGCTCGCGGTTCGGGTGAAAAGAGTCGGCTTGGGAATCGGCGCCAAGGCGCGCCCGGCGCGCATTTGCTCGATCCCTTCCATGGCAAGTGTCGTTGCCGTCATCCATCGTTCACTGAGGCTACGTGCCTGAGCACAGGTCAGAATGGTCGACGTCACCGCCAAGGCGATGACCGAAAGCAGTCCAAGAGCGATGACGAGCTCCACCAGGCTGCTGCCGTCGTTCGTGCCGCGACGCCACACTACTGCACCCGCATATGACCCACCATATCGACGACGACCCGGCGGATCTGTCCGTCTGTGCCGGCAAGCGTGATGGTTCCGAAGCTACTGGCATTGCCGCGCGGACGGAAGGTGATGCTGCCGTCAGTGGCTGAGCAATCAACCACGACGACCCCCTTCGGCAGCGCGATCGGCTCTCCGACGTCGTCGTACTGCGTGTCGCCCCGTCGTTGCAGGCGATATTGATTCGACCCCGCCGCGAACAAGATGCGGTGGTTTGCGGTATCGCCGATGGCCCGGGTGCGCACCGTTTTGAGGTCGATCAAGACCTGCCGCGCCGCCGCGTACAGATCGAGCGCCGGCCGCATATGACCGTGGCTGACGACGCTGATCGAGGCGAGAATGGCCACCAGGGACAGCACGACCAACAGTTCGATGAGCGTAAATCCGCGCTTCCGCATGTCGAGCTCCTCTTCGAGCCGAACCAACAGCGGGAGTCGTGCCACCCCGTCAGGCGGCTTTCAGACCAAGCGATTGTAGGCCGGTGCGCGCTGGTATGGACATCGCCTGTGCTCATCCAGAGTCCGCGCCGTCGTCGAAAGGGAGACGTCCTGAACACGCACCCCCAAGCCGTTCGAGGTTGTCGAAGCGTCGGACGCGAGAAGGACTCTGCGCCGTGCTCGCAGAACCGCTTTACAGCGCAAACGCCAGGCCGAGGTACCAATCGATCAACTGCTCGCCTGCGAACAGAGCGATCAGCGCTCCGATCGCCAGAAAAGGGCCGAATGGAATCGGCACACCGGCCTGTGTTCGCTGAATCAGAATTCTCAAGCTACCTAGAATGGCGCCGGTCAACGAGCCGACAATCAGGGTGACCAAAACCGCCCGCCAGCCGAGGAACGCGCCGATCATCGCCAGGAGCTTGATGTCGCCGCCACCCATGCCCTCCTGACCGCGCAACCATTCGTAGCCGGCAGCGACGGCCCACAACGTACCACCGCCCAACAGGACACCGAGCAGACTGTCGACAAAGCCCGGTCCATAGCCGCTCAGCGCAAACAGCAACCCGACGACGATGCCCGGCAAGCTGATGCCGTCGGGAATGATCTGATGGTCGAGATCGATGAAGCTGACAACGATCAAAGCGCTCACGAAGGCGGCGTAGGCGATGATCGGAGGCGAGAGCTCGAAGCGATAGACGAGCAGGGCAAAGAGGAAACCGGTCAACGCCTCGATCAGCGGGTAGCGCAGCGAGATGGGCTCTTTGCAGTCGCGGCAGCGACCCCGCAGGAAGAGGTAACCGAACAGCGGAACGTTATCGTATACCCTGATTCCGGCGCCGCACTTGGGACAACGTGACGGTGGGCGGACGATCGATTCGCCGCTCGGGATACGCGCAATGCAGACGTTCAGGAAGCTGCCGACCGCGGCGCCGAAAACGAAGGAGATGAGCAAGATCATCATGCGCCACCGTTAAGCTCGGATCTGTGTTGGATACGGCTCGCCAAGTCGTTCGACATCACCCGATCCACCTCCCATCCTCGCCGCTACTGATACCGATGTACGATCGCGACGGCAATCGCGAACAATCAACCCCACGCCGCGGCGCTACGACGACACCGTCCAGCGCGAACGGCCGAATCCGCAGATCTCTCGGCGGTCACCTTCGCTTTCGCTCCTCAAACAAACTCGCGGCGCCGGAAGATCGTCGAGCTCAGCAGCAACAACACCGAAATGTAGGCAACGGCATAGATGCCGGCGTAGGCGTAGTAGCTCGCCCCGAGGGCATGGCCCGACACGACTCGGTCGGCAACATAGAAGCGATCGAGGTGCGGCAACGCCGCGTACAACAGGCCGATCAGCGATCGTAGGAGCGGCGGCTGATCGTCGCCGAGGAAGTACGCGAGCCACGCGGCGGAGCGGCCGGCGACGAATGCGGCGATCGTAAAGAGGCCGGCCAAAATCGGCGTCACGACAATCGAGCTGAAGAAAACGGCCACCGCCAAGAGCACGGCGAGCTCCATCAGCATCGCCAACAGTACGGGGACCAAGGCGGCGTCGAAGCGACCTTCGAGCGCCCAGATCAGCCCAAACAACCCCACCGACATCAGCATCATCATGATCGTCAACGTCGCCAGCAACCCCAGATACTTACCCAACAAGAACTCCCAGCGGGCCACCGGCTTGGAGAGTAGATTGTAGATCGTACGCTTCTCCAACTCTTTGCTGAGGAGATTGACACCGAGCACGACCGTCGTCACCACACCGAACAACGACACGCTGAACAAACTGAAGTCTTTGACGAACTTCAACGTGTCGCCGATCGATACCGAACCGAAGGCAGCCGAAATGCTTGTCAGCAGCACGGCAAACAACATGATCGAATAGAGGACCTTGTTGCGAATGGCTTCGCGCGAGGTATTGAGAGCAATCGCCAGGATCTTCATCCGACACCTCCTGCTTCGGCATGGTTCGCCGGCGCGGATTCCATTTCCGCCAAAGCTCGTTCGAGCTCCCCATCGGCGGGATTCAGACGCAAGGCGCGCCGCAGCACGGTCATGCCCATTTCTCGCTCGCCCGCGGCGAAGAGGCTGCCGCCAAGTCCTTTGAGCAAATTCGCGTTGGCCGGCTCGTAGCGCAGCCCGTCTCGACAAGCATGTTCCGCTTCGACGTAGCGCTGCCGCACAAAGAGAGCACGGCAGAGATCGCTATGAGCACGCATGAAGCTCGGCGACAGGGCCAACGCTCGACGGTACCAGGCGGTAGCACGATCCATGTCGCCCGACTTCTCATAGGCGATCCCAATTCCGAGCACCGCACCCTCGGACCATGGATAAATTTCGATCGCCCGGCGATAGTGGAAGAGCGCCGCCTGTTGATTGCCGTCGTTCTGCAGCGCCACCGCATAGTTGTAGTGCGCTTTGGCGCTCCTGGGCGAGCTCGCTGCAGAGCTTTGATGCAGGGTCGCATTGTCCGCCCAATCACGGTTGCGAACCCAGGTACGAATCGAAAAAGTCGCCAGCATCGCCGCAAGTGCGACGGCGCCGACACGACGATAGCGTGGTTGTCGCAGGCACCAATCGAAGGCCAATCCGGCCAGTAATGCCCAGCCGATCGAAGGCATGTACACGAGGCGTTCGGCTTTGGCGGTCCCGACGGGAAACAGCAGATTGCTGGTCAACGAGAAGGTCACAATGGGAAGTGCCGTGGCAAAAGCCACCGTTCGCCGCTTCGCAAACAACACCACCGCCGTGCCGGCAACGAGCAGCACGAGTCCGGCTATGCACGATGGTGACCACCACGTCTCCACCACCGCCACCTGCGACGTGGAGTAGTCGGCGGACAAGACCAAGGGGAAGTGCATCAAGCTCACATAGTCCCACACGACCGCGAGCGCGGTGCGAACCCGCAGCCCAGTTGGAACGAATGCCAGCATGCTCTCGAGTGGCGTTACGGTATCCCCTGCCAGCAAACCGCCGGTGACGTACCCGCGCAAATGCAAAAACAGCGCGACGCACAGGGCGTATGGAACCCAATCGAGGCGACGCAACTCATTCCAGGATCCGCGCCACAAGGACTCGCCGCGTAGCGCCGGTCGCGCCAGGAGGATCAGCGGAAGTACGGTCAGTCCGCTCTCCTTGCTGGTGATCGCGCCGATAAACGCAACGACGGAAAGCGCGTGCCAGCCGCGGCGCGTCCAAGCGTCGCCAGTCTCGTCGATTCGCAACGCCGCCAGCAGCGACAGCAAGCCGAATAGGGCAGCAAGCTCTTCGGCACGACCCACGAGGCTGGTCACCGCCTCCGTGTGCAGCGGGTGCAGCGCGAACAGCGCTGCCGCGATCACCGCCGCTGAGGTCCGTCGAAACAAGCGCAGCGACAGCCAGAAGAGCAGCAGCGTAACCGCGGCGTGGAGGACCAGATTTGCCGCGTGAAAGTACGAAGGGTTGTCCGGACTCAACGTCTGATTGACGGCGAAGGTAAAGGTTGTGAGCGGACGGTAGAGATCACCCGGAAACAGCGGCGAGGCCAGAATGCCGATCGGATCCACGCCGCCGTGGACGACAGGGTTCGTCAGGATCTGCGGTTCGTCATCCAACGTAAAGCCGTCGCTGAGCGCATTCAAATAGGGAACGATTGCCAACAGCATCACCGCGGCAAGCAACCAAATCGATTGCGACTGTTTGCCGGCAACCGGCCAGGCACGTCCACGTGCCGTCTCCATCGGCGGAACGGCGATCATCCGCGGACCTCCACAGGCAACCCGAGTCGTCGGACGGACTGCGACTGGCGCTCCAGATACGCCCGGATCTCCTCATCGGCGGGATTCAAGTTGAGGGCCCGTCGCAAGACGCTCGCTCCATCGACCGAGTCGTTCATTCCGACCAGGCTGAAGCCCAGACCCTTCAAGAGGTCGGCGTTGGCCGGCTGGTGCCGTAGGCCAGCGCGACAAGCAGCAGCAGCCGCAGCATAGTCTCCGGCGCGCAGGCGTGCGGCGCAGCGGTAGCCGTGGGCCAAGAGATAGTCGGGACGGATGGCAACGGCTCGATCGAACCAACGCTGCGCTTCCCCGATCTTGCCGCTTCGTTCCATGACGATGCCGATCCCCAACGCCGACGCCTCGGCATCGGGGTAGATCGCCAATGCCGCCTCGAATTGTTCGATTGCCGCCTCATCGTATCCGCGTAGCTGCAGCGCCACACCCAGGTTATTGCGTGCCTTGGCGCTACGGGGAGAGGTTTGCACCATGCTGCGGTAAAGCGTGAAGTTGTCTGCCCAGTCACCGTTGCGGCGCCATACGCGCGCGGCGAACAACGTAATGACCGCGCAGAAAACCACCAACACGATTCGTTCGAAGCGTGGCTGGCGCCGCAAGGTGACAAAATAGAATCCTGCCAACATGGCCCAGCCAACGGACGGCAAGTAGAGGAGCCGTTCACCCTTGATGGTGCCAATCGGGAACAAGATGTTGGCCGTAACGAAGAGTGTCAGCAGAGCCAGAGTCACCGAGAAGCGCACCGCCGGCCGCGGATGGAGAATTGCTGTTGCAAGGGCCGCCATCACCAACAACGCACCGGCCAGCCATCGTGCGTCGAACCACGACTGAACGATGGGAACCTGGTCGAAGGAGTAGTCGGCCGACAAAACCAGGGGTACGTTCAGTAAGCCGAAGTAGTCCCAGACAACCGCGACCGCGGACCGAACCCGGTCCACCGCCGGAACGAACGCCAGAATGTTGTCCATCCGGCTGAGGGGCACGAGTCCGCTTGCTCCCTCATTCGACGGTTGGTTGATGCCGCCGACAATCTGCTGCCGCAGCCAAACAACCGCGAGCAGGCTCAAGCCCCAGATGAGCCAATCGCCGCTGCGCAGCTCTCTCCAAACCCCGCTCCGAAACGATTCTCGTCGGACGACGATCCGCGCCAGAAAAATCAGCGGCAGAACGGTGGCCGCACTTTCCTTGCTCATCACGGCGAGCGGCAGGGCGAGGACCGAAGCAACCCGAAGCAGCAACCGGCGCGACGAGCTCAACGCGGTCTCGGCCGCCGCGGCGAACAAAATCGCCGCAAGGCCGAAGAGGGCTGCAAGCAACTCCGCACGTCCGACAATGCTCGTCACCGCCTCGGTGTGAATCGGATGCACGGCAAACAACACCGCCGCCGCCAACGCCACGCGAGTGGAATCGAACAGAAGCGACGTCAGGAAGAGAACGAGCACACTGACCACGGCATGAAGCAAGATGTTCGTGGCGTGAAACGACCAGGCCTGCCCTGCAGCGGTGGATTGGTTGACGGCATACGTGAGTACCGTAACCGGCCGATAGAGACGTCCGAACAGGGGCGTCGCGAAGATGCGGCCGACATCGAGACCTTCGATCACGGCCGGGTTCTGTAGAATCACCGGGCCGTCGTCGAAGGTAAAGCCATCCGACAGCGCATTGAGATAAGGCAGAACCGCCAAGATCAGCACGATCGCAACGCGCCGGCGTTTACCCAAGGGATCACTCACGGTGCGCCCCATTTGTGTGTTGCAGGAAGTGCTGTTCCAGCGAGGGTCGCACCGGCTGCAGGGCTTCGACGGTCACGTCGCAGGCTTCCAGCGCTTGCAAGGCGATGCGCACACTGGCCTGATCGTGCAACAGCACCGACCAGCGCTGCGGTCCGCCTGCCGGACGTGAGCCCGACAGACGCTGCAGCGTCTCCAGCAGGGTACCGTCCGCCCCCAGCACGACCAGGTTGTAACCAATCGGCGCGGTGGTCCGGTCGTCGAGGTCGACCACCTCGCGCAACTGCCCTTCGGCAAAGATGGCAACACGGTCGCAGAGAGCTTCGGCGTCGCTCAATACGTGCGACGAGAACAGGACCGTCGTGCCATCGTTGCGCAGCGACGCAATCAGGTCCCGCATGTCCTTGCGGCCGGCGGGATCGAGACCCGACATCGGTTCGTCGAGAACGGCCAGCTTCGGCCGGTGCATGATCGCCTGCGCCACGGCAACGCGTTGCAGATTCCCCTTCGACAAGGTGCGCATCGGTGCGCCGAGTTTTGGCGTCAGGCTAAAGCGTTCGGCAAGCTCCAGCACGCGTTGACGGCGGGGGACGCGCTGCATGCCGTAGAGTTGTCCGTAATAGTCGAGCGTCTCACGCACCGTGAGGTGATCGTAAAAGTACGGCTGCTCCGGCGAGAATCCCATCTCGAAGCGTTCCTTTGGCGCCTTCAGCTCTTTGCCCTTCCAGAGGATTTTGCCGGAGGTCGGACGCAGCAGCCCCATCAGCATCTTGAACGTCGTTGTCTTTCCGGCGCCGTTGTGGCCGATGATGCCATACACCTCGCCCGCCGAAACGCCGAAAGACAGATTCTGTACGGCGCGAATGGGCCGAAAGGTCCATTGATGACGAAAGTACTTCGAGACGTTGATGAGCTCGAGAGCGGTGTTCATGTCATCTTCCCGGCGATTCACTGCGGAGAATCGACTCTCTCATCTGGCTGCTACCGAGACGAGCCGGCTTACGCCCAGACGTAGTGACGACTTGTCCGCTGGCGGAATCGAGAACGTATTTGCCCCCGTACGGTTCGGCAGGCAGCTGCGACACCAGTCCCGACGTCACCAGCTGGTCGAGCGAAGCGGGCGGATGGCCGCGTTCCTCCGCAAATCGACGGACGGCGGTTTCAAGCGCCCCGAGATCACGGATCAACTCGAGATTGCGAAGCTGCTCGCGCATTGCTTCGCGTATCTCCGGGCTCCCGCCTTCGCGCGCCATGCTTTCAAGAAAGGCGAGGGCTCCTTCCGGACCGCGATGCGCAACATCGACACGCGCCAACAGCTCGCCGACGAATTTCGGTACACCGGGCACCATCATCGCTTCGCGCAAGGCGCGGCTCGAGGCTTCCAGGTCGTCGCGAAAAAAGTAGTAGCTGAAGCCCAGGATGTAACGCAGCTCCCATGAGTCAGGCAGGTTGCGCGCACCTTTGCGCAAAAGCTCCAAGCCGGCGTCGACCTCGTTGGCCTCCCAAGGAAGCAGGAAGCCGGCAAAGCGATACACGTAGATCGCTTCCGGATCGAGATCGGTAACCCGGTCGCACATGTGGGCCAACCACGGGTAGCTCCTTTCACTGCGATAGTGCTTGCCGAAATAATTGAGGGTGCGGAACCAGAGTACATCGGCAAGAGCGTGCTCGTAGCCAAGCGAAATGAACTTCAGGAAGTTTGCAGGCGGCGCGTAGATCAGCTGCTCATCGGTTGGAACCTCCGCAAGACGCTCGCCAAGAATCGCGTCGCTCCAGCTGACGAGCTGGCCGCCGAGCATCAATGCGGTACCGAACAGCAAGACGATCGGCAAACGGTGCAGGGAGGTCGAGTCCACCGGCGGGCGCATATGCCGCGGCGGATCGCAAGTGGTGGGTCGCACGTCGGCCTCGCTACGCTACGGTCATTTGAGATGTCAGGGGAGGTTGTGAAACGAGGAGAGCAGAACGCACGACAGGGAGAGGAGCGAGCGCTCCCCTCCCTGATGTGCGATGAAGCAGAAGCTTTGGTTAGCTGAGACCGCCATTGGCGCTGTCGTAGTTCCAGGTCTTGCCCGTGCCCTGCGAATGGGTCGAGGTACCCGTGAACGCTGTAGCAGCCCCAGTTAGAGTGATGTCCACGCCGTTGGACAGCTTGAAGCCGGGCAGCGAAGTGGCGCAGGCCGAACCAGTGCAGCTGGCGTAGGTCTGGCTCGACGCATAGAGAGCCTCTTCGGCGCTGGCAGCGTTACGCAGATCCGACGCGGCGCGCGAGTCGAAACCACGCTGACGGTAGGCTGCGAATTGCGGGATGGCGATTGCCGCCAAGATACCGATGATCGCCACTACGACCAGCAACTCGATCAACGTGAAACCCTTGGTATTCCTCAATGCCTTCATTCTACTCTCCTCCTTAAAAGATTCGTTTGCTCATTCGATCCGATCAGCCACCCGATTTTGCGGTTGGCTTCCCCCCTTCTGGTCACCCAACTAGGGCGGTCGGTTTTCCGTCACCATCTTCGTTTCGCCTTCGTGATGATCAGAACAGCAATGCATGTACCAACTTCAATTGCCGAAGTTGCGAGAGAACTTTGCCTTTTCCATGTACTCAGGGCGTCGCTAGCGACGTTCTCTGATGCACCACATCGCGACTTTTTTGACGATCGGAACGCGCTGCGGCACGGAGCGTCACGGCAACAACATTGTGACACAACGACGTCACGCCGTTCCGCCTGGTGTGGCTGGACGTAGGAGTGGCGGATCACCACGCAACACCGTCCCGGTGCCGTTGCGTCAGAGCCTTGGCATCGAACGACCCTTGCGGACCTTGCCACATCAGCAATGCGGCCCCCCGGACTGCGTATCAGGACAGTCGTGCGGTCGGATCGCGATCGTAAGGGAAGCGATCCGAGGAGTCACCTAGACCGTATTTCTGCAAACGATGGCGGAAGGAGCGATAGTTGATTCCCAACAGATCGGCGGCGCGTTTCTTCACGCCACCGGCTTCGGCCAAGGCTCGCAGAATGATCGTCTTCTCGTAGGCAGCGAGGTTGTCGTCCAAGTTGCCGGGCGGAACGCTTTCGCTCGGCAACGGTACGCTTGCGACTTCCGACACCGGAACACGTGCGGCTGCTGATTCGCCTCCGGCCGGCGCAGCTTCTCGGCTGCCGCGCAGCGTATACTCCGGAAGGTGCTGGTCGTGAACAGTTTCGCCATCGCAAAGTGCCACAGCATGCTCGATAATATTCTCCAACTCACGGATGTTCCCCGGGTATGCATACTCTTGCAGCCGGCGGGCCGCAGAAACCGACAGTCGTTGTACCGACTTTCCGTGCAGCTCGGAGAATTGCTTCAAGAAACGGCGCACCAGCAACGGAATGTCTTGGCGCCGTTCTCGCAGCGGCGGGAGGCCGAGCGTCAAAACGTTGAGTCGGTAGAACAAGTCCTCGCGGAAGCGACCGGCGCAAACCTCCTCTTCCAAGCTTCGATTGGTGGCCGCAATGACGCGTACGTCGACGCTCACACTTGTATCGGAACCAACGGGGGTAAAGGTTCGTTCTTGCAGGACACGCAGCAGCTTCACCTGCAACGCCAACGGCAGGTCGCCGATTTCATCCAAGAA
>JACQEN010000249.1 GCA_016200585.1 Deltaproteobacteria bacterium | reverse complement strand
TGACGTTCCTGTTTTGCCAGGGGCACGTGATCGATCTTGCGCAGGAACGATTCGGCTTGCCACGCGCGCTGGCAGAGTGTTTACGCTCGATGGTCGGTGCGCGCTTGCTCGGACATCCCATCGTCAGCGTGCTCGGCGGCGGTACGTACGGCGCCGCCTACCTCTCGCTCGCGGCACCGAGCCATCGAATTTTGGCGTTGCGTGGAACCTCCGTCGCTCCGATGGCCCCGCAGGTCCTGCAAGCCTTCCAAGCCCTCCGCGGCCAGAAATCCGGACAGGAAGCCCAGGCGCAAGTGGCCGAGCTCATCCCCGATATACGCATCGTCGAGAGCGTGATTCGTTTGCCGCGTGCCCTGCGCGAGGAGCTGCTCGGACTGCTCGAGACCGTCCGCCCCGAAGTCGACGCGGCCTGAAACAGGCTCGTGCAGACGCTGCAGCACGTTCCGCAATCGCCCCTGAATCCACAGCCAACATTCTTCGTGGACAAGGGGAAAACCCGTGGTATCGTGACCTAGAAAGCCAGTTCATGCTGCGTTTCTCGGTCGCCTGTATACGCCTGGCATGGCTTGTTTGCGTCATGCTCGTACCCTCGTTGGCCGCTGGCACCGACGACCTGAGCACCTACGAGGCAGCGATCGTTAACGGCGTGGTGACGAATGAGTTCCCAGCGGTCGGCGTGCTCCTATACGGATCGACGGTTGGCTCGGCGCAATTGACGTGTACCGGTACGCTCATCGGCTGCCAGACGTTTCTGACGGCAGCGCATTGCGTTTGCGACACCGTCGGCAGCGACTGTCAGGGACCCGGAAATCCCGACCCTTCCCTTTTTTTCGTTTACTTGCAGAACGCGGGCCTCTTCGGCGTCAGCAGCATCGCCGTGCGCCCCGACTTCAATTTTCCGACTGGTGACGTGGCGGTGTTGAAGCTGTCGAGCCAGGTCACCGGGATCGTGCCCAATCGAATCAATACGGTGGCCAAGCCGGGTCTGGGCATGACCGGAACGATCGTTGGGTTTGGGCGTACCGGTGGTACCAATCAAGACTACGGGATCAAAGAATCCGGCGCAGTGGGGATGACCAGCTGCAGCGCCGGTATTTCGAACACGACCTCCGTCTGCTGGAACTTTGCGACGCCGCAAGGTCCGGCGGGCACGAACTCGAACACGTGTAACGGCGACTCCGGCGGTCCTTTGTTCGTCGACTTCGGGCCGGGGCCGGTGATCGCTGGCATCACCTCGGGAGGATCGAGCGACAACTGTCTTCCCACGGATCACAGTTACGATGCCAACGTCTACAACTACCGCAGCTGGATTGAGGCTCAGGCCGGGACGGACATCAACACTACGGCCTGTGGCGGGCTTCCGGTCGTAGGTAGCTCGGGAGTCGCAGTCCAGAGCTTCACCGGCTCACTCGCCGCCGGCGGCGGCGCGCTCGCTTCGCTCGTCGTGCCCAGAGGGACGGCGCTGTTGCGGGTCACGCTCAACGCCGTCGATGACGTCGATTTCTACGTCAAAGCCGGGGAGTCGGCGACGTCGACGGTCTACGATTGCAAACAGGATGGAGCGAGCCCGTTTGGTGCCTGCCAGTTTGTCGATCCGACCCCTGGGCCGTGGTCGGTCTACGTCCTGCGCTACGCCGGGAGCGGAGCATATCAACTCACGGCGACGCGTTTCGGGAACGATTGCTCGGATCTCGGCAATACGGGCCAAAGCTGCGACGACGGCAACGATTGTACCGAAAATGACTCGTGCCAAATGAGCCGGTGCGTCGGTACGCCAACGACCGATGGGACGAGCTGCGACGACCGCAACGCCTGTACCAATCCCGACGTCTGTCGCGCCGGAGCGTGCGTCGGTGGAGCTTCTCCCGCGGCGAATTGCATCAGCTCGTTCAATCCGGTTGCCGGTTCGATCCGGCTGCGCGAGCCGCCGACGAGGGAGCAGCAGCTCAGCTGGCGGTGGCTGCAAGGCAGCGCAACCGATAAATCGGCGTTCGGCGACCCGACGAGCGTAACGCCGTACTCCTTTTGCGTTTACGATCAGATCGCCGGCGTCGATTCCCTGGTGCTGCAGAAACAAATCGTCGCTGGCGGCTTCTGCGGCGCCCGCAGCTGTTGGCGCAAGACCTCGCGCGGTTTTCACTACGGCAATCGTAGCGCCCTGCCCAGCGGGATCTCCGGCGTCGATCTGCGTAGTGGAATCAGCGGCAAGGCACAGATCATCGTGCGCGGTCACGGCCCGGGTCTGGCGCTGCCTTCACTTCCCCTCCACCAAGATGCTGCCGTTACCGTGCAGTTGAACAACGGCATCTCATGCTGGCAGGGCCGCTACAGCAGCAGCCTGAGCAATACCGGCGTTGAGTTTCGTGCGACCCCCAGCAGCCCGTGACGATTCGCGGGTGGTCGCCACGCAACACGCCTACGACGACTCGGCGACAACCGCCGTCTTCGGGTTCATGATATTGCGGTTGTCGTCGATCTGATAGCGCTCGGCGGCGGTCTGCGTCTGCGGCTCGCTGCACTCGCCGTCGATTTCAAACCCCGCATCCTCGATCATCTTGTAGACTTTCAGCTTCTCGTCGCCGCGCGTGGCAAGGTAGCCGTCGACGAAGAGCGAGTTTGCCGGATAGAGCGCCAGCGACTGCAAGCCGCGCAAGTGGCCTTCACGCCCCCCGGCGATGCGAATCTCTGCCCGCGGGTTCACGAAGCGGAACATGCAGAGGATGCGCAAACAGCGCAGCGGCGACAGCTGGTTGAAGTCGTAGAGCGGGTTGCCGGCAATGGGGATCAGGAAGTTTACCGGAATCGAGGGGACTTCCAAGCCGCGCAGCTCGTAGGCAACGTCAACGATGTCTGCGTCCGATTCACCCATGCCGGTGATCATCCCGCTGCAGCTTTCGAGTCCCGCTCGTTTGGCGGCGAGCAGCGTGTCGAGTCGATCTTGATAGGTGTGCGTGCTGACGATCTTGTCGGTGTGACAGCGACTGGTGTTGAGATTGTGGTTGAGACGATCGAGCCCGGCTTCTTTGAACAGTCGTGCCGTCTGATCGTCGACCAAGCCGACGGACAGACAGGTGCGAATGCCGACTTCATCGCGAATGCGCGACAGGATGCGTGCCAGCTGCGTCGCTTCGCGTGGCGTCGGAGCGCGTCCGCTGGCCACCATGCAATAGCGGTACACGCCGCGCTGCTTGGCTTCGCGCGCCTCCTGGAGAATCGCCTCCTCGTCTTTGGTCGGATACCTCTTCAGGGGCGCGTCGGAGACCTTCGACTGCGCACAGTAGCCGCAGTCTTCCGGACAAAGGCCGTTCTTGATGTTGTTGATCTGGTGGACCTTCACCTTGCGTCCGAAGTGCGCCATGCGAACGTCGCCGGCAGCCGCCGCAAGACGGAGTACGTCCATATCGACGTCGCCGAGCATGGCCAGAGCATCCGCTCGTGGCAGCAACGCGTCGTCGAGCGCCAGGCGCGTCCAGTCGCTGAATCGATCCTTCATGGTTTGTTGCTTATGCGCGCCTTCCAGAAGTTGCGCAATGGGCTGTCGGCACGGCGCGTCTCAGTTGGCCCGCGAGCGGATGGTGACGTGGTGGATGCTTGCCGGATCACGCTGCGACAGCTGGAAGAGGATGGCCTGTGCCACGTCGTTGGCTTCGATCATGGCGCTGTCGCGCCGCAGCAGCCCGAGCTCGACCCAGCGCTGCACGGCAATCGGGGTGATCTGCGGATCGAAGCTGCTGGCGAAGTCGGTTCCGCCGACGTTGTGCACCTCGATGGTCATGACACGGATCCCCTGGCCGGCAACCTCGGCGCGCAAGCCGTCGGAAAGCGTGTGTACTGCGGCCTTGGTGGCGGCGTAGACGGAAAGGTAGGGCCAGGCCTCGTGGGCGCTAGCCGAGGTGACGTTCAGGATGTCGCCGCTGCGACGCGGCAACATATGGCGCAGTGCGGCGCGGCACATCATCAATGTGCCGAGCAGATTGGTTTCGACCGCTGCCCGCCATTCGTCGGTGCGCCCCTCGGCAATCGTCCGCAGCGCACCGTACGCGGCGTTGTTGACTACGGCGTCGAGCTGGCCGAAGCGTTCGACCGAGGTGTCGACGAGACGGTCGACCTGCCGCTCGTCGCGCAGATCGGTCATCAACGGCTGGGCGTTGCCACCCGCCGTCTGAATCTCTTCGCACAGTGCGTGCAAGGCGTCGCCGCGTCGCGCTCCGAGGAGCAGGCGCATCCCGGCGCCGGCCAGGGCGCGCGCCGTGGCGGCGCCAATACCGCTGGAGGCGCCGGTGACGATTCCGACCCGTCCGACCAAAGACTGCATGCGGCGGGTCTAGCGTGTCGGCTTCTCCCCCGTCAACGGTGGGTTGTGTGGCTTTGAGCGAACCTTGCCTCGTGGTACTCAGATCCGATGCTCCGTGCCCCGACACTTGGTGAATTGCTGCAATCGGCAGCGCAACAGCATCCGCAGGCCGGAGCCTTTCGGTACCGCAGCGAATCGATCAACTACGCCGAGTGGAACGATCTCAGCGGTCGGCTGGCGGCGGCCTTTGCGGCTCGGGATATACGCCGTGGCGATGTCGTCGCGCTGCTGCTGCCGTCGACGCCGTTGTACCTCATTGCCTACCTGGCGGCAGCGCGGCTGGGCGCGGTGACCGCTGGAATCAACGCGCGCTACCGGCGCACCGAGATCGGCCACATCTTGCGGCGTTCCGGAGCGCGTTTGCTGCTTGCCGTTGAGCGCTGGCACGACGCCGATTTCCGTACGGCCGTTGAAGGGCAAGCCGGCGGCCTTCCTGAGCTCAAGGACATCATTTGGATTTGCGGCGACGACTTACGCCGCGATACGCGGGCGGTGGTCGGCCATGTTGCTGGCGACTGTCCACCTGCTCATGCGATCGCCGTCGAACCCGACGACCCGGTGGCCATCATCTTTACCAGCGGCACGACCGGAATTCCGAAGGGTGCGTGGTATTCGCATCGCAATCTTCTGGCCCTCGCGGAGATCGACACACGTCGCTACGCCGGAGGGGAAATTCCGTTTCGCAAGCATCTGGCGGCCGGGTTGTCGTTTGCGCACATCGGGACGATGGCCCGCATCGCCATTCAAATCGGTCACCGCGGCCTGTCGATCATCCACGATGCGTTCGACCCCGCGGCCGTTCTGGAAGTCATCGAGAGCGAACGGCTTCAACACCTAGGTGGCATCCCGACGCAGATCGTCATGCTGCTCGACCATCCGGATCGCTCGCGGCGCGATCTGTCGTCGCTGCGGACAGTTCTGCTCGGCGGCGCGCCCTCGTCGCCGGAGCTGATTCGGCGCATTCAACGCGAGCTCGGCGTCGTCATCAGTATGCGTTACTCGTCGACCGAAGTTGGAATCGCCACGGCATCGCTACCCGACGACTCGGCGGAGCTCCTCACGACGACCGTTGGCAAGGCGACCCCGGGAGTGGAGCTGCGCATCGTCGACGCAAACAATCGGCCTTTGCCGGTGGATGACGTCGGGGAAGTGACTGTACGTTCGCCGGCGACGATGCGCGGCTACTGGCACGATCCGCAAGCGACGGCGGCGGTGCTCGATGCGGACGGCTGGATCCATACCGGCGACCTCGGTTTTCTCGATGCCACTGGCTACCTGCACCTGCGCGGCCGCCAAAGCGAGATGTTCATCCGCGGCGGTTACAACGTTTACCCCGGCGAGGTGGAGAATCTGTTGGCCAAGCATCCGAAGGTCGCCAGGGCGGCGGTGCTCGGCGTGCCCGATGAGAAGTTCGGCGAAATCGGTTGGGCGTTCGTCGTTCCACGGTCGACGACGGAGCCGCCGTCGCTCGAAGAGCTGCGTCGCTTCGTCGGCGCAGATCTGGCGAGCTTCAAACGTCCCGACGGACTCTCGGTGGTGCGCGACCTTCCGGTCACCCCGATGTTCAAGATCGACAAGCGCGCTTTGCGCGCGCTCTACGAAGGAGGCCCACATGAGTGAAATCGCTTTCCGTCCGGCGAGTGAGCTGGTTGCGGCGCTGCGCCGGCGCGAGATCGGCAGTCGCGAGCTTCTCGATCACTATCTGGCACGCGTCGCGACGCTGAATCCCGCGATCAACGCCGTGGTGACCCTCGACGCCGACAACGCCCGCAAGCGCGCCGATGCGGCCGATGCGGCGGCGGTGCGCGGCGACTTCTGGGGGCCGCTGCATGGTTTGCCGATGACGGTCAAGGATACCTTCGAGACCGCCGGAGTTCGCACCACCGCCGGCGCCCCGGAGCTCAGTCAACATGTGCCTTCCGGGGATGCCGTCGCCGTGACCCGACTCAAGGCGGCGGGCGCGGTGATCTTCGGCAAGACCAACACGCCGCTGTATGCCGGCGACACGCAGACCTACAACGCGGTCTTCGGGACGACCAATAACCCGTGGGACGTAAAGCGCTCGACCGGCGGCTCGTCGGGCGGTTCGGCTGCGGCGCTGGCTGCGGGCCTGACCGGCTTCGAGCTCGGCAGCGACATCGGTGGTTCCATCCGCAACCCGTCGCACTTCTGCGGAGTCTACGGCCACAAGCCGACGTTCGGTACCGTTCCGGTGCGTGGCCACATTCCCGGCCCGCCGGGGCAACGAGCGATCCCCGATATGGGAGTGGTTGGTCCCCTCGGTCGCAGCCCGGAAGATCTGTCGCTCGGGTTGGATGTGTTGGCCGGGGCGATCGAAACGGAAGAGGGCGTCGCCTGGCGCTTGTCGTTGCCGCCGCCGCGACATGCGTCGTTGCGCGAGTATCGCGTCGCTGTGTGGCTCGACGACCCGGAGGTGGCGTTGGCCGCCAACGCCCTCGCACTGCTCGAAAATGCTGTGGCGGCGGTGCGCGGCGCCGGTGCGAAGGTCGACGTTGGCGCTCGGCCGGGGATCAGTTTGACACAAGCGTTTCGCGACTACCGGCGCTTGCTGGTGCCGGTGATCAGTCAGGGTTTTCCAAAGCCGGTGTTGGAGGGATTCGATGCAATGGCGCAACAGCTGGCGCCGGACGACGACAGCGAGCTGGCGACCTTCGCGCGCTGGAGCCGGCAGCGGCATCACGATTGGCTCGAGGTCAACGAGGCGCGTGCCGGATATCGAGCCCGGTGGGCCGAGCTCTTTCGTCGCTACGATGTGCTCCTGTGCCCGGTGACGGCCGGCCCGGCGATTCCTCACGACCACAGTGAGCCGCTGGTGCAGCGGCAAGTCGAGGTGGACGGCAAGACGCAGAGCTACCTGAGCGCGATGCTTGCTTGGAACGGTTCGATCGGGAACCTGTGTTACTTGCCGGCGACGGTGGCGCCGGTGGGACGCACAGCCGAAGGGCTGCCGGTCGGCATTCAGATCGTTGGTCCGTTTCTCGAGGACCGCACGTGCATCGGCTTCGCCGTACACCTGCGCGACGTGCTGGGCGGGTTCCAAGCGCCGCCGGGATTCTGATGAAGATCGAAGGCAAGACCATTGCGGTGACCGGCGCAACCGGGTTCCTCGGCCGCTACATCGTTGACGTGTTGCTGCGTC
>JACQEN010000021.1 GCA_016200585.1 Deltaproteobacteria bacterium | reverse complement strand
TACCTCGGCATGCAGATCCTTGTCGAGGGCCTGGCCATGGCGGCGTTCTCGCAGATGTACCAGATGGCCAACGAACCGCTGGCCAAAGAGCTGGTGCACTACGTGATGAAAGACGAGTCGCGTCATGTCGCTTTCGGCGTCATCTCGTTACGTGGTTACTACGATGACATGCCGGTCAACGAGCGTCGCGACCGCGAGACCTTCGTGATCGAAGCTTGCCGACTGATGCGTGACCGCCTGCTCGCCGAAGACGTCAGCGCTTACATGGGCTTCGACGTTGGAGAGGTACGCGAGATCGTTCTGGCGTCGCCGGTGATGAAGATGTTTCGCCAGGCACTGTTTGCCCGAGTTGTCCCCAACATCAAGAAGCTCGGCTTGTTGACGCCATACGTCCGCAAAGCCTTCGAGGAGTTGGAGATCATCCAGTTCGAAGACCTCGACCCCGAGGCGCAGGATCGTCAGCTCGGGCTAGCGTAGACAGCATCAACAGCTAAGGACCAACGTGCGGCCGCCGGCTCTTCGATGAGTCGGCGGCCGTTGTGTTTTTGGGGGACGATTCCGCTCTGGCGAATTGCTGGGCACATTGAACCAACCCACCTGGTTCGCACCTGTCCGACCACCCCCTTGCCCCCTCCTTGGTAAGGAGGGGGATCGCAGTTTGAATCGCTCAACTCCTTCACCCGGGATGTTCAAGACAGACGAGTATTGCACTCACTTCATAGACCACCCCCCTCCTTACCAAGGAGGGGGGCTGGGGGGTGGTCGTTAACCCTGCACTTCGACCGCCACAATCAGCGCGAACAACGCAGAACCCTGCGCAACAACGCAACGGCATCGGAGCAGAACCTGCGGCTGCGCCTCAAGGGCCAACAGCTTGGGGCCAAGTTCCGGCGGCAACATAAGATCCCGAATCCTGCGAGATAAAACGCCGGACGACCACCCCCTTGCCCCCTCCTTGGTAAGGCGGGGGGACCCCGTGAGACTTGCTTGGTCAGGTACCCGAGCGGTGTACGCCCTACGATCCGGGCCAATCCATTTTGTTCGCAACGGCTTGCGTTCTACGCTAAGTTTCCTCCCTCGATTTTCGAAAATGTAAGGAGCATTTTTCATGGCCACCCTGAAGTCGTCAGGCGCAGCGAAGCGCAACCGTCCCGCGGGCCGAAGCAGTCTTGCCGAAGTTACCGCCGCCCGGAAGCATCCTCAGGCCGGCACCGAGATCAACAATGCCGACGCGATCGTTCAGGTGTTTGCCGACGAGGGCGTGGATACGGTGTTCGGTTACAGTGGCGGCGCCATTTTACCGACCTACGATGCGATCTTTCGCTTCAACGAAGACCATCCAAAGAAAGAAGAGATCCGTCTGATCGTTCCGGCGACCGAGCAGGGCGCCGGCTTCATGGCGGCGGGGTACGCGCGCTCGAGCGGTCGTGTGGGCGTTGCCGTGGTGACCTCGGGGCCCGGCGCTACCAATACGGTGACGCCGATCCGCGACTGTCAGGCCGACTCGGTTCCGGTTGTCCTGATCACCGGCCAGGTGCCGCGTCTCGCCATGGGCACCGACGCCTTCCAGGAGGCTCCGGTTTTCAACATCATGGCGGCCTGCGCCAAGCACGTCTTCCTGGTTACCGATGAAACCAAGGTCGAAGCGACAGTCCGCAGCGCCTTCGACATCGCGCGCAGCGGCCGTCCGGGGCCGGTGGTCGTCGACATTCCGCGCGATGTCCAGCTGGCCAAGCATGTCTTCCAGGGCTCGGGCACGCTGTCGCTGCGCGGCTACCAGGAGCGCCTGGCGGTGCTCGAGCAAGCGACCCTCTGCGGCGGCGATGCCGAGGCGTTCTTTCGGCTCTTGGCAGCGTCGGAACGTCCGCTGATCTATGCCGGCGGCGGCGTTATCAACAGCAACGCCGGCGACGAGCTACGTGCCTTCGCCAAGCGCTTCGGAATTCCCGTGGTGACGACGTTGATGGGCATCGGCGCCATCGACACGCGCGATCCGCTGGCCCTGCGCATGCTCGGCATGCACGGCACGGCTTTCGCCAACTACGCCGTGGAGGATTGCGACTTCCTGTTTGCCGTCGGCTCGCGTTTCGACGATCGCGTCGCCGGCAAGGTCAAGGAGTTTGCCCGCGGCGCGAAGATCGCGCATCTCGACGTCGATGCTTCGGAGATCGGTAAGGTCAAAGACTTCGACTGGTCGTACGTCGCCGACGGCAAGCGCGGTCTACAGCAGCTGCTCGCCGCCGGCGCCGATTTCAAGAAGGACTTCGGCAAATGGCGCAAGCACGTCGACGATCTGCGCAAGTCGTACCCCCTGAGCTGGAACCGCGAGTCGAAGCTGGTGCAATCGGAGTTCGTGCTGCACACGCTGAACAACATCACGCGCGGCGAAGCGATTGTTTCCACCGGCGTCGGCCAGCACCAGATGTGGGCCGCACAGTACCTCGATTTCAGCCGCCCGCGCGCTTGGCTGACGTCGGGCAGCATGGGCACGATGGGATTCGGATTACCGGCGGCGATCGGAGCCCAACTCGCCAACCCCGGCAAGCTGGTGATCGACGTCGACGGCGACGGCAGCATCCGCATGAACCTGGGCGAGCTGGAGACGCTCACCAACTACGACATCCCGGTGAAGGTCTTGCTGCTCAACAACCTCGGCGACGGCATGGTGCGACAATGGCAGGACCTCTTCTACGCCAACCGCTATTCCGGATCGGACAAGAGCCTGCACAAGAAGGACTTCGTCAAAGCCGCCGAAGCCGACGGCTTCGGTTTCGCCAAGCGTGCCAGCAGCATTGCGGAGGTGCGGCCGGCGCTCGAACAGTTCGTCAAGTTCAACGGGCCGGCGTTTCTTGAGGTCATGGTCGATCAGAACGCGCACGTCTACCCGATGATCGGCCCCGGCATGGGTTACCGCGACATGATTACCGGAAACACATTCCCAGTCGCGACAATGGTCCGAAGGAAACCGAAACGCCGCCGGGATACTTTTGAGCGCGGAAGTCGAACGAGTCTTTTCTCTTTCCACGGTGTCCGCTCCTGGGCTAGAACTGTCGTCGGACCAATCGATACGCAGAGGGGGACACACCATGAGCAAGGGAATTCTGCCGATTGCCGTGTTGGCTGCATTTTTAGCGATCGCCAGCGGCGTACAAGCGTTCACCATGAACCTTGTTACGGCGATCAACGGCGCTCAAGAGACGCCGCCGACTGGATCCTCTGGTGCCGGCTTCGGTACCTTCACCCTCGACACAGTTGCCCATACGCTGGACTACAACATTACCTTCGGAGGCATCCCCAGTGCCGAGCTCGCGGCGCACATTCATGGGCCAGCCGGTCTCGGAATACCCGCCGGGGTACTCTTTGGGCTACCGCTCGGGAGCCCAAAAGTGGGTACGTTGACGGGTCTCTCCCCAGGCGATGAGTCGAACTTCCTCGCCGGTCTGACGTACGTCAACATTCACACAATCGATTTTCCCGGCGGCGAAATTCGCGGCCAGCTCATTCCGTTGCACGACTCGGCTGTGATTCCGGGCAATGCTTTCAAAGTCACGATCCCGAAAACCCAGGCCACCGTGACCAAGTTCGTGAAGGTCAAAGTACTCAACGCCGACGACAAGACCGAACCCTTACCCGACACGATTCAGTTGGTTCCCACGGGTTCCTGCACCGGAGTGACGATCGGTACACCCGATTTCGACCCGTCGACACCGACGCCGGAGGATACGGTGAGCCTGGCCGGCGGCAAGTCGAAGGCGGCAAAGGTAGCGGTCACCGTGGATAGCAGCCTCATCACGACGACAAATCCCAAAGCGCCGTACCGCTGCACCTTTGATTTTTCATCGACGACGATTCTGTCCGGACCCAACAACGACCCCACAC
>JACQEN010000268.1 GCA_016200585.1 Deltaproteobacteria bacterium | reverse complement strand
GGTGAGTTGGATCGGGTGTCCAGCAGATTGCGCTCGGACACGTGTCTCACCACTCCAGTGCTCCGGCGCGACTCTGATGTCACCGTCGATTTTCTCAAGACACTATCGCAATACGGGATCGTGAGTATGCTAGCACACGGCAGTCTTTACAAGAGTGACGTCTGTTTCCTATCGGGTGAAAAGGCGACAATCGTAGACCTCCCCGTAATTGGGCAGATCTCAACTCATCTCGTCGATTGGGCAAGGGGAAGGATTGTCGGCTCGAACGGGAACTACTGGGCAATCACCCCAAGCTTCATAAGCTACTATTCCCAGGCTGCAAAGTTTCCAAATAGCATAATACTTTTGTCAATGTGCCACAGCTTGGACAATGCTAGCCTCGCGAATGCATTTTTGTCGAACGGGGCCGGCAGCGTCTTTGGATGGAAGCACAGCGTTGGGCTGTCCTTTGCCACCGACGTCAAGGACCAACTCTTGGCGCAGATGGTCGATAACGGCCTCGACGCCGGTGCGGCATACGATGCGGTGCCGCACCTCGACCCGAAGCACGGAGTCTGTTTGGAGAACTCCGCCGAGGATTGCGATCCATCAGCCCCAAGCTCCGGGTGTACCTGCGATGCGACGAAATTCAAAAGGGTTGGGCAGAGTGATTTAGGAATCGCAAGCGGCGCCAACGTCTGCGGAGTGCTGGCGTGCGCCGTCAATGGATGTTTGAAACTGGGTGCTTACCGTTGCGTTGGCGCGAGCCCGACATCCATTGAACAGCAGTGCCTGATTGATGCGACCGGGTGCCTCGCATGGAGTGCTGGACAGCAGTGCGCAAACGGTTGCATGAACAACCAATGTGCGCCACCTCCTTGTACCAGCAACGGATGCTCGACGTTTGGGGCTACACAATGCGTGAACTCGACACAGCAGACGTGCGGGGATTCAGGCACAGGGTGTTTGAGCTGGGGTGAGGACGTTCAATGCGACGACGGGAACCCCTGCACGGTTGGTGACACGTGCGCCGCTGGAGTCTGCCAACCGGGAACAGCGGCGACCTGCAACAATAATGGCGTTCGCGAGTGTTCGGAGCAGTGCGATGGGACGGACGACAGCGCGTGCCCGGGGCTGTGCCAAGGGGACTGTACGTGTGCGCCGAGTCCAACGCCGACACTCACACCGAGCAGGACGCCGACAGGCGCCGCGACCGATACGCCAACGGCGACACCTGGGTGCGGAACGGTCAGCAATTACACCAACCCCAGCATCAGCTACCCGCGTTATCTCGCGGTCGGGTCCGACGGCGCCCTCTGGTTCACCAACCTCAATAACAACTCGATCGGGCGGATCACGACCAGCGGCGTGATCAGCAACTACACCGACCCCAGCATTGGGTACACGGGGGTCATCACGGCCGGGCCGGACGGCGGCGTCTGGTTTACGAACTACTACGCCAACTCGATCGGGCGGATCACGACCAGCGGCGTGATCAGCAACTACACCGACCCCAGCATCAGCACCCCATTTGGAATCGTGGCCGGGTCCGAGGGCGCCCTCTGGTTCGTCAACTCCGGTTTCGCCAACTCGATCGGGCGGATCACGACGGGCGGCGTCGTGAGCAACTACACCGACCCCAGCATCAGCTACCCGCAGTACATCACGGCCGGGCCGGACGGCGCCCTCTGGTTTACAAACTACCTCGGCAACTCGATCGGGCGGATCACGACGGGCGGCGTCGTGAGCAGCTACACCGACCCCAGCATTAGCGGCCCGAGTGGGATCGCGGCCGGGCCGGACGGCGCCCTCTGGTTTGCCAACTACGGCAACGACTCGATCGGACGGATCACGACCAGCGGCGCGGTGAGCAGCTACACCGACCCCAGCATCAGCGACCCGAACCTCATCGCGGCTGGTCCCGACGGCGCCCTCTGGTTTACCAACGTCGGCAACATTTCGATCGGGCGGGTCACGACCGGCGGCACAGTCAGCAAGTACACCGATCCTGGCATCAGTAGCCCCAACGGGATCGCGGCCGGGCCGGACGGCGGCGTCTGGTTCGCCAATTCCCTCAACGACTCGATCGGTAGGATTCAAGGCTGCCCATGAAGAGGCACTCGTCAGATCGCGATCCGCTCAATCTCATTGAGACTCACTTGGTCTGTGGTGCGGTCGTAGAGCTTCGTCGTGCGTGGTGACTCGTGCGCCGCAATCTGCTGCGCGTGTTCCAGCGTACCGCCATTCTCTAGGTAGGTGGTGATGCCGGTTGCCCGGAAGGTGTGGCAACCGATCTTCGTCTTGATCCCGGCGCCTGCAGCCCGTCGGCGGATCATCCGCCACGCTTCGGACTGCGCCAGCGGCCGATTTGAAAGCGGACGTCCAGTCCGACGCGCCAGTGATCGAAACAGCGGTCCTTTCGGCTGGCCGCGCAGATCCGCAGCGTCGAGATACGCATCAAGGTACTCGTCCAGCGTGTGGTGGACCGGGACGACGTGTTCTTTGCCTCCCTTCTCGTGCAGGCGCAACTTCCAGCGCTTCCCCTCGGGGTAGTAGTCTTCGACCTTCATCGCGAGCGCGGCACCGATGCGGGCGAACGAGAAGACGAGCACGCCGATGAGCGCGCGATCGCGAAGCCCACTGATGGTGTGAGTTTGGATTGCGTCGAGGAGTTGGCGCGTTTCCTCCGCGGTGAGCACCGGCGTCTTGCCACGCTTGATGACGTACTTGGGGCCACGCACCGAGTGCGCGGGGTTGACGGGCACCACTTGGCCAGTGACCAGCCAGTCGAAGAGCATGCGCACTGCAGCGAGGTGTTGCTTCACGCTCGGCTTGGCGTGCGTCTGCTGAAGTTGCTCGACGTAGGCGGCGACGACGGTCGGACTGATGTGCGCGAGGTCGCGAACGCGGTGCTCACTGCACCAACGGAAGAAATCACTGACGGCGCGGCCATAGGCTCGGCGAGTGTTCGGGTTCCGGATGTTGGCGGTAAAGAATTCCATGAAGCGCCAGCCGGCTCGATCACCGGCGCTGGCGATGAGGGTCGGAAGTTGGTCGAGGCCGGCCGCCGAGAGCTTCTTGGGGATGGGCAGAATACTAGACATGTATGTATGGTAAAGGACCTTATCATTCATAGTCAAGATCAAGAGAAGAGCCGCCAGGTGGAGAACCTGACGGCTCGGTAACGGGTAACGACCTCACCAGTAGCCATCGTCGACAAAGCTCACGTAGCGGCCCTTTCCGATGATGATGTGGTCCAGGACCCGGACACCGATGATTTCACCGACATCGCGCAAACGTCTTGTGATCTCGATGTCCTCCCTTGAGGGAGTTGGATCTCCACTGGGATGGTTGTGTACGAAGACAATGGCGGCGGCAGAGTGCCGTACAACCTGGGCGAAGACGTCGCGCGGGTGGACGATGCTCGAGGTCAGTGAGCCTTTGCTCACCAGCACCTCGCGAATCTTGCGGTGCTTGTTATCGAGCATGACAGCGTAGAAATGCTCGTGCATCTCGACCGCCAAGGTTTCGCGGAAGTGGGCGTAGATGTCGGCTGGCCCTTTGAAAGGATCGCCGACGCGCCACTCTGTCTCGCCGTAGCGTTTGGCAAACTCAAGGACGGCTTCAAGCCGCATGATTGCGGTGCGCGTGAAGCCATAGTCGATGAACACGACGGGGTTGAGGAGCGCAAGCTCGCGCAAGCTTGAGTATGTCTGGATGATCCGCCGACATGGCTCGGCCGATGCCGGACCTAGCAGCATCGTGAGCAGATCGATGGTGGTGAGCTCACCGGTTGGTCGTGCTGATGAATTTGATCTCGCGATCGTGGATGCTCCCGCATCGGCGATGGTAGGTTCTTGTGCTGCCAACGGCAGAGAAAGTTGGAAGCCGTGGTCTGGCATCAGCGGCACTCCTTGAGCGGCTTTGGTTTCCAGTGGAGGTCGCGCTCGATGGTGAGGCCGCCGGGTCCGCGAATCGCTTCGAGCTCGTCGAGAGCGAAGTAGCCGAATTCTCGCTCATGCCCAACGACGACGCCGAAGCAGAGGCGTTTTTCAGAGTCGTACTCGGACGCGTACCACGTCCAACTCGTCCACGGTGTGAAGAACTTCACGACGGCGATCGCGTTATCGCCCTGCTCCTCCTGACTGTAGAGCGGAGGAACCAGTTTCGCGACGTCGTCAGGGAGCAGTTCCATGCTCGCCCTCCTGTCGTGGCGGGGCGTTCGACACCGTGGAAATCACGATGTCGCGTCCGGCCGCGGAGAAGGGAGAGAAAAGACGCCTGGTGGGCGCCTACAGTGAACAGCAGAAGAGAAAATCTGTAAAGACTCGGCCTCGTGTGGTAGGGTGCGCCGATGGCCTGGAACATCCGCGAGCGGAAGACTGAACACGCCGGCGCCAAGCACGGACGCGGCGCGTATTACGGACCGAAAGCGATCGCGAAGCACGCCAGTAACAAAGAGCGGCGCATCAACAACCGTCGCGTCGTGGCATCAGCGCTGGGAGAAGTGGAGCTGGCGAGCGGGCTACCGGCCAGCGACATATCAACGGAGAGCCTCGGCGCCGACATCAGGATGATCAGCGATCGACGTGCCTACCATGCCAGCCGCCGCGCGCGTCGCAACACTCGGCGCTGGTGTGCGGGCAAAGTGGGTCGGCCGCATCAGTTTGTACTGCAGGAAACATTGGGGCTGAACTTCGGCCTTCCGCCGCTACACGTGTGGGCCTGCAGTCGTTGCGGGCGCAAGGTGTACAACCTGAAGGCGTCTCGCCATCGCGACGCTGTCGCGGTGGTGGATCAACCGCGCAGCAACTTGATGAACTCGGCGGCCGTCAGGCCAGCGTCAGTGACGATCCCGTGAAGCGTGCCGCGTTTGAGATCGCGGCGATGAAACGGGACGCAGATGAGGCCGCGGCGTTCGGGGTGTGTGAAGTAGCGGTGTGAGCCAACGGAACGCTTGAATCGCCATCCAGCGCGCTCCAGAACACGAATGACATCCGTCGCCGTGCAGGACGGCAAACGAACGCTCATGCTTTTGCAAGGCTCACGGCAACGCGGTGAGTGATGGGGTAGCCGTGCTCGACGGGAATGTCCGCACCATCTTCGCGCAGACATTCGAGGTAGCCGCGGATCGCCTCCTCGGCCATGGCACGAGCGCCCTCGAAGGTGTCGCCCTCGGTGTGCAGGCCCGGCAACGCGGGTACCGTGACAACATATCCGCCTTCCTCGGCGGGCTCAAAGATGACCGTGTACTCGTAGTCTGTGCTGCGAATAGTCGTTCGCTTGGCCTTGGTGGTCTTTGCCTTTGCCATAGGGGATCAGTGTAGCGCCGGCGGCGCGGAGCTGTCCAGCGTCCACTACTGCGGCCGTGAGGAGCGCCGAGAGGAAGCAGCAACGCTGGGCACACTTCTCGGCCGTGAGATACGCCTTGTCCGCCTCGTAGTACGCCAGTTCTTGGACAAATCGGGTGAACGCCGGCGAGTGGAAGAGTTGTTGGTTTTCGATGAAGGCCGAGGCCTTCACGCCCTCGAAAAAATCGGTCGTAGGGCTTTCTGGCGCGTCGGTTTGTGCGTGGGGGTGGTGCATATCGGAGTTTGGATTAAAAAATCGGGATGCCGCCGCTCGGGCAGGACCGCGTCTGTTGACGCGACTTCGCGGCGGCCGTGATTTGAAAAATGAAAACCAGCGTAGCGATCGCCGGAACACCCACCCCTCCGGGGGCTGCCGTCACTGGCTTCGAGAAAATGACGGCTGGAAGTCCGGGCCAACCTCGAAGCCTGGAAGGTCCGCCTTCGCAGCCGTCTGCCCGACGGAACCTGGTTAAATCCACGAAGACCGGCAATCGTCGTTGGCTGGTGTCTTTAGTGTACCGCGTTTCAGAAAATCGGGGCAGGGGTTCAGTTCAGCCGCTGCGGCTGAAAGTCCGGCGAGTGCTTGAGCTGCTCGTAGGCCTCGGACGGCGCCGTGGTCGGACACGTGATGCGGTAGAAGCTCGCGCCGCCGTCCGTCCGCAGGATGTTGACGACAAAGTCGGTGGTCGGATCATAGGCGACGATCATTCGGAGGGCATCCTGCTTAGGTGGGGACTCAGGCATCTTGCGGACGTGAGACAGCGGAACAAAGGCACCGAGCGATTCGCCGTCTTCCCAGCGCTTGCCGGGGACGCAGTTCTGCGCGTCGACGACGATCATGCCGCGCCCCTCTCGCTGGAAGCCATGCCAGGCGAGCGCGGCCATGCGTTTGCCATTCAGGGCGATGAATTCCTTGTGTAGGCCCGCCTCGCCCGGGCGCTGCTCTCGCTGCTGACGCCTCTGCTCTGCTCGGTTCATGTCGTCCTTTCTACCACAGCCCAGCGAATGGAGGATGGACTGCTCGCTTCAGCTCGGTGTCCTCCTTTCTACAAGCGCCCGCGGCGCCGAGTGCTCAATCGGTGTCAACCAAATCGGCGCGGTGAGCGACGCTCCGGCGTCGTCGAGGGTGATGGTGTCCGAGGTCGTGAAGAGGAAGAGGGCCGAACCCTTCTCCTTCGGGTCCATCGCGCGGGCGAGGGTGCGCATGTTCTCGACGCGGGTCTCCGACGTGGTGATGGTGAGCACGCGGAACGATGGGATGCCTACCCGCTCCGCAAGGCGACCACGGTAGAGCTGCCAGTAGGCGGCGAACTTTCGGTACACGTGGGTGCGGCGCCACGTCGTGCGCGTGATTGGCTCGGTGCCGC
>JACQEN010000261.1 GCA_016200585.1 Deltaproteobacteria bacterium | reverse complement strand
TGCGTTCACGGTCACCGCGCTGCTCGATGTCTACGAGCTGGTGCAAGATCGACACTATCTGCATCGTGCCGAGGCGCTGATGCAGACCTTGTTGCAACGCTTCTGGGACGACACGTCGGCCGGCTTCTTCTTCACCAGCGACGACCACGAGCAGTTGATCGTTCGCAGCAAGCCGGCGTTCGACGGTTCCATCCCATCGGGCAATTCCGTTGCCTGCCGCGCGCTGTTGCGCCTCTACCATCTCACGGAAAATGACAACTATCAGAAACGGGCGGAAGCGGTGCTCGACGTATACGCCGGGGCTGCGCGCGAGCAGCCGTTCGGCTTCGCCAACTTCCTGTGTGCCGTCGACTTCTACGTGCAGGAGCCGCGCGAGATCGTTGTCGTTGCGCCGCGTGGCAGTTCTGCCGAGTCGTTGTTGCGTCCGCTGCGAACCACCTACGTCGCCAACCGGACCTTGCAGGTGATTGATCCGACCGACGGTGCTCCGCTGCCCGAATTGCTGCAAGGCAAAGGCGCCATCGACGGCAAGCCGACTGCCTACGTTTGCCACCGGCGTACGTGCTCGGCTCCGGTGACGACCTGGCCCGAGCTCGAACGCCTCCTGGCGTGAAGGCGGCACAGCCGCCCATTTGCAATTTGAGGTTGCGACCGCCGCTTCAGCACATCCGCGCTATTCCTTCGGGGAACCCCGGGTGGGCCGGTTTTGGTTTTTGATCCTCCGGGTCGATCAGTAGGTCGAGGCGCCGAAATGTGAGGAGGCTGATAACCGGTTCCGTGCCTTGATCGATCGCCACCGCATCGGTCGCCGTCGTCCGGCCCTGAATGACGAGGGTGATGGGTCCATAGATGGACCGACGCTCGATACGACCGTCTCCCAACTGCACGGCCGTCGCACCGATGCTTTCTAGCCCGAGCTCGCGGGCTAGACCCGGCGGGATGCCGTTGACGGTTGCATCGTTGCTGATAACCGCGTCCGTCACCAAGGACTTGCTGGGTTTCCTGCTATTGGTCAGCGCAACGCGAACCCGTACGTCCTGCATCCGTCGACACAGTGCAAGAACGACGCCCGGATGCACCCATCACGCGATGGTGGCCAAGCCACTCCGGGGGCGTGTTCGAAGTGAGTACATGTGAGCTCAGTTTGAAGGCCACTGCGCCGGTTTGTCCTGACGTCTTGGTGTGGGTATTCCCGTAGTCGAGTCCGTTTCACACGAGTCCGTGAATTCGTGCGAACGGATCCCAATTGGCGTCGCGGTGCCAATCATACTCGGCCGCTACCGCCAATTGGTTGCTGGTTTGTTCACCGAATAGTTTCGAGATAACGGCCAGCGACATGTCGATGCCAGCGGACACGCCGGAGGAAGTGGCAAACTTGCCATCTTCAACCCAGCGTGCGGCTTTGACCCATTCGACGCGCGGACCTTGTTCCACCACCCATTGGAAGAACATCTTGTTGGTCGTGGCCCGATGCCCGTCGAGAAGACCAGTTTTTGCAAGTAGCGCGGTTCCCGTGCACACCGTCATTGCGATCTCACAGGTGTCGGTGCGCCGGCGAAGGAACTCGATCATCGCCGGGTTGTCGATCTCAGCGCGTGTGCCGAAGCCGCCCGGAACCAGGATGAGGTCGAGATGCGGCGCGTCGTCGAACCCATAGCGTGCGACGATCTCAGGACCTTGCGCGCTGGTGACCGGACCGCTGTGCTGCGCCACCATCACGACGTCGACAACACCCTTCAACATGCCGAACATCTCCGCCGGCCCAAAAACATCGAGCAGCTCGAATTCCGGATACAAGACGATCCCCAGGCGCCGTGTCTCTGCGTTTGCCATCTTCCCTCCATTCAATTCTTCAACCCGAGCCACGAGCCCCGAGTCACGAGCCCCAAGCCCCGAGCATTCTGTTATCTAACCAACAGCCCGAAAGCGCCGCCGGTAATCCATCGGCACGACTCGCAGGTGGCGCAGGAACGTTCGTCGCATGTGCTCAGCCGATGCAAAGCCGCAGCGATCGGCCACTTCTTCCAAGCTGAGACCTTCATTTTCCAGCCTCCGGCGCGCCGCGTCGAGGCGTGCGCGTTCGACGTATTTTGCGGGAGTCATTCCGGATTGGCGCAGGAACACGCGTGCAAAGTTGCGCGGACTCATGGCTGTCCGTGCCGCCAACGCTTCGACGCTGAGATTGCTGTCGAGATGTTCGACGATCCATTCGCGCAGATCGCGCAACGGACCGTTGGCCACGGCTTGCGCCTCGAGGTGGCTGCTGAACTGCGACTGTCCGCCGGGACGCTTCAGGAACACGACCAGCCGGCGCGCTACCTGCAAGGCGACGGCGTGACCGAGATCTTCCTCTACAAGAGCAAGGGCCAGATCGATCCCGGCCGTTACGCCTGCGGAGGTGTAGAGGTTGCCGTCGCGTACGAAGATCGCATCGCTCTCGACTTCGACTCGAGGGTAGCGCTTGCGGAATTGTGCGATGCCGAGCCAATGTGTGGTCGCACGGCGGCCGTTCAGCAGCCCCGCTTCTCCGAGGATGAAGGCCCCCGTGCACACCGATGCCAAGCGGCGTACGCGTCGCGCCGTCGACTGCAGCCAGGCACGTACCTGCCGGTCCTTGGCGGCCTGGTGCACCTCGCCACCGCTGACGATCAACGTGTCGATGTTGCCGCGCAAACTGGTGTAGGGACGGTTGGCGCAGATGTGCACGCCGGAGCTCATCCGAACCGGCCCCGAGCAAGCCGCTACGATCTCGATCGCGTACGGTGGCGGCGCATTTGGATTGAGCTCGCAGAAGTGCTGGCTGGCGCCGGCGAACACCTCGACCGGACCGATCACGTCGAGGGACTGCGTTCCCTCGTAGATCAAAACGGCGATCCGCTTCGTACGCGGCTCGCGCGTCGTGACCAGTCGTGTCACCGTCGTCCGTCGGGAGGAAGGATTCGACATACGGTGCATCCTACTCGCCCGGCCCGCTTGGCGGCAATGACAAAGGCCATGCATTTCCTGCCAACTGGGGAGTGCCGCGGGCAGATTGCCTCACTGTCTCAACGGCAGCCGTAGCCAGCGTCGGCGCGACTCGCTAGACACGCGGGTGGTGACGTTGTTGCGCGTGGCCATGTTTCGATTGCCAGCGAAAGTCCTGCGGTGCCGGAGCGGGAGAGCCTTGCTCGTGGTCGCTGCGATGTTTGGTTGCGGTGTTTCCGCATCGTACGCACAACTCGGTCCGCAGACCGTCGTGCGCAAGTTTTGTGAGGCCGACGCGTTGGGCGCGAGGGCGACGGTGCAGGGATGGCCGCGCATCGCTGCGCTCGTCGAGTGGCCGCTCGAGCCTGCCTGGGATCGGGTCGTTTTGGTAACCAGCTACACGGTCGGCTCACCGCAGCCGGCCGACAACGAGCAACTCGCGGTAGAGGTCCGCTACTTGGTCAGCTCGATCGTCACGGCGGACAAGATTGACGAGATGCCGCAGATCGAGAGCTTGACGTTCCGTGTTCGGGCGAACGGCACGGCGTGGCGCGTCGTTGGGCCGCCACCTCCGCCGCATGTCTTCGCCCAGGAAGTCGAGGCTCCGGCGATGCGTGCTTCGTTGCAGAAAGGCGGGGTGAACTTTCTTTCGAACTCATTGTTCGTGTGGCAAATGTTTCAGTCGGCAGGTTGGAAAGTGGCGCTACAGAGCACGGCGGATTTGCTTTCGGGCAAGGCGTATCGTGAGGTGAAGAAGCCGAAGTCGGGCGACGTCATCGTCTACCTGCGTGAGGGGGTTCCCTATCACGCCGGGATTCTCGACGATCAAGAGCTGGTCGTATCGTCGACTCTCAACGCCGGCATCATGCGTACCGCCGCCGATGCATTCCCGGGAGAAGCTCGGTTCCTGCGCCTGATTCGACCCGGCGATGAGGCTGCGTCGACGAGCGGAACGCCCGATGATTCGACTACATTGCCGCGCCCGCGGCCACAGCCTGCTGAAACGATCAAGAGGACACCGCTCGCGGGCTCAGGCAGGCCCAAGCCCAAGCCGAGGAGGCGAAAATCTTCCAAAGGTGCGAAGCCAGCGACCCCTGCGCCGCGCCTCACGCCGCAGTCGGGACCCGTCGGCGCGGGCAAGCGAACGTCAGGAATGAACCAGACTGACCAACGGTGACGTCGAGGCGAGCACGCTGACGCAACCGCCATCGCTGGGTTTGCGTATCGACATCCAATGTTCGGTGACCGGTAGAAGAATCCACTTGCCATTTTGTCGCTCGAAGTTGAGCGTCGCACCGCCGCCGCTCATGTAAATCGTCGTGCTCTTTGCGCCGACGGCCCACACCAGCGAGATCGGTACATCGATCCGTTCTGCGTGGCGGATGAAGGGTGCAAAACGAAAATAGAGAAAGTCGCCGCGGTCGTCGGCCATGGTTTGAATGTCCTGCAGCGGCAGCAGCGATACCTTGTGCCCGGCAACCTTGAGGACGGCATTCTTCGGCAGATTGAAATCGGCGACGATCAGCAGGCTCGGATCCTTCACCAGATGAAAGTCGCTGATGCCGCCGACGACGGCCCATTCCAGCGCCATCTCCGCGACGGTTACTGCATCGTCGGGCTCCGATGCAGTGGCTGCCGGCGCAGGGTTCGCTTCCGCTCGACGGAAGAACAAGAGCATCGCAACAGCGATGTAGACGTATCGACCCACCTTCTCACCCCCGGCAACGCCAAGTCGGAGCTCAGAAGGAAGAAGGCGGATCTACCGGCCCCCTGCATTCTGGCTTCTACAAACTACATTGCTATTACCCGCTCCATTGCAAAGCCGTCAAGGAGATCGCCCGATGCCAACCGTCAGCGAAGCGCTCGCCCAGATCGCAACCGAGTTGCGTTTCGAAGACCTTCCGCCGGAGGTTGTAGCGAAGGCGAAGTTGCACGTCCTCGACACGCTGGGAGTTGCCCTGGCCGCGGCGCGACTGGACTTCGGAGCGGCGGCGCGCCAGGTGGCCGAGGATTTCGGAGGACCGCCGACGTGCTCGGTGATTGGATCGCCGCGTCGCCTTCCGGGAGTGTGGGCGGCGTTTGTAAATGGTGTCCTGGCGCATGGTCTCGACTACGACGACACGCACGCCGAGTCGGTCGTCCATGTCAACGCAACGGTGACGCCGGCCGCCTTGGCGGCGTGTGAAGAAGCAAATGCCGGCGGCAGGACATTTCTGACCGCAGTTGCGCTTGGGATGGAGGCCAACATCCGTCTTGGTCTTGTTGCCCCGGGTGCGTTTCATGACCGAGGCTTCCATCCCACCGGCGTCTGCGGTGCGTACGCCTCGGCCCTGGTTGCGGGAAAGGTGGCAAGCTTCGACGCTGCGGCGCTGGCCAACGCGCTCGGCCTCGCCGGCAGCCAGGCTTCGGGTACGATGGAGTTTCTCACCGACGGCACATGGTCGAAGCGCCTGCACGCTGGTTGGGCGGCGCATGGCGGCTTGGTTGCGGCGCGTCTGGCGGCCGCTGGTTACACGGGGCCACGCGCGACCCTCGAGGGACGTTTCGGCTTGTATCGCAGTCACCTCGGTGCGGTCGACGTCGATCTTTCGGTTCTCACGCGGGGCTGGCACAAGCAGTGGCATTTACTGGAGACCAGTCTGAAGCCGTACCCCTGTTGCCATATGACGCATGCGTTCATCGATTGTGCGGCGGCGCTGCAGCAAGCGCATCGCTTCCGCCTCGACAGTATCGAACGCATCGAGTGTTTCATCCATCCGCGCGAGGTGCCGGTGGTGTGCGAGCCGCAGGCCGGCAAGCACGATCCGCAGACGGACTACGATGCCAAGTTCAGCCTGCCGTACTGTGTCGCCAGCATGCTGGTGCGCGGCCACGTCGAGCTCGACGATTTTACCGAAACGGCGATCCGCGAATCACCCGTGCTCGCGCTGGCGCACCGGATCGTCTATCGCGACGATCCGCAAAACGACTACCCGCTTCACTTCGGCGGCTGGATGCGTGTCCATCTACGCGGCGGCAAGGTTGTCGAACACCGCGAGCCGATCAATCGCGGGCATGCCGACAAACCGCTGAGCGACGAAGCCGTGCGCGAGAAGTTTCGCGCCAACGCCAAGACGGTTCTGTCCGAGGGGAAGATCGAGCAGGTCGTCGATGCGATCGGCGCACTCGACCATTTGCCGACCATTGATTCCTTGACGCAGCCGCTGCGCGGAGGGAATTCGTAGGGGCACAAGGTAGCCGCCCATACAAAAGAAGAGGATGTTTATCCCACCACCAAGTTGATGCTTGGCAGGTCGTCGCGCTTCCACTCTTCGTGGAAAATGTTCTGGTAGCCGATGTGCTGGAACTTCCAGGCGCCGTCGAGCTTGACGTAGTCGTCGTGGTAGTAGGCGCCGATGCGAATGGCACGGTTCTGTTTGACGTTGTACATGTAATTGTACAGCGCCCAGGTGCCTTTGGCCTTCGTCGGCCCGGTGATTTCGATCTCCGGGTGATGGCCGTGGTGGATGGTCATCGCCCCGCGGTCGCGGCTCAGCGATTCGGTGAGGAACTTCATGATTGCATCGATGCCGCGGAACTCGTACTTGCCGGAGCTGTAGTTGACCGTTGCGTCGGCGGCGAAAAGCGCGCGCAGGGGCTCCCACTGTTTGAGGTCGAGGTGACGCCAATAGGCGTACTTCAGATGTTCGATTGCCGTCCTTTCCTCCATCAACGTGATGCGCCGCTCGAGATCGACCAATTCAGCCATTGTCCTCTCCTTCGGGAGCGCTGTAGCCGACAAGAGGCCCGCAAGTCGATAGCCCTACGTATGCTTGCAACACACGCGGCTGGCGTGTCAGGAAGCGATATGCCCGTTAACGCATCCGCGTACCAAGATTACATGTACGGCCTCGTGCAGACTGTGTTGCACGACATCGGCCCGCGCGAGTCGTGTAGCGACGACGAGCGCCGTCTCGGACTGCATTTGGCGCAGCAGTGGCGCAGCTTCGGACTGGACGTCCACCTCGAGCCGTTTCTCTGCAACCCGAAGGCGTTCCTCGGCTTCATTCCGCTGGCGGCCTTGCTCTATCTGGTCGCCACCATCAGCTACTGGGTCTACCCGTTCTTGTGTTTCCTGCTGGCCGCCGGTGCATTCGCCATGACCTGGTTCGAGCTGCTGCGTTACCGTGAGTTCGTCGATCCATTCTTTCCGCAGGCTCGGGGCGAGAATGTCGTTGGTGTGTTACGCCCCGCCGTTGACGTCAAACGTCGCGTCATCGTCAGCGCCCACCAGGACTCTGCCTACGAGTTCAATCTCTGGTACTTCCTCAAGACCGCCGCGGTGCCGATCATGGTCATCGGCTTTGCGGCAAGCCTGGTGCCGATGTTCGGCGGGTTGCTGAAAAGCCTCACCGGCGCGACGACGCAAAGCCACGCCTTCAACGTCGTCGGTTTCATCGCCATCGGTTTGTATCCCATCGTCGGCCTGAATTTCTTCTTCCACACCTACTCAGTGGTTCCCGGAGCGATGGACGATCTTGCCGGCATCAGCGTCATTACCGGCGTGGCCAAGGCATTGAGCGAAGCGCGGCGCGACGGCCAAGCCTTGTTGCAGAACACCGAGGTCGTGGTCCTGGCGGTGTCGTCCGAAGAGGCGGGACTACGCGGCGCAAAACGCTACGCCGAGGCGCATGCGGCGGAGATGCGCGCGTTGCCGACTTGCGTGCTCAACGTCGATGGCGTCTACGACGAACGCCACCTGACGATCGTCTATCGCGAGCTCTTCACCAGTGTGCGCCACGATCCGCGCTTAGTGCAGCTGGCCAAAGATTGCGCCACGCAGCGCGGTCGGGTGTACAAGGAGCATATGATTCCGATCGGCGCCACCGATGCGACGGCGTTTGCGCAAGTCGGCGTGCCGACGGTGACTCTGCTCTGCCAGGATACAACCCGCCTGGTGCCGAACTATCACACCCGCCTCGATACGATCGAAAATGTGCGGCCGGAGTCGCTCAGCGTCATGCTGCAGCTGGTGCTCGACATGATCGAGCAGATTGACGGGGAACAGTAGGCAGTGGGCAGTAGGCAGTTCGCCGGCATCACCGCGATGGAATACGCCGGCAACGGACAGTTCTCCTTTCAGGAAGACATCTACAACCGCGTCGAGACCGACAAGGTGATCGAGGAATGGAAGGCGGCGACGGGGGGGGGAGTACAAGTGACTTCGCCACCGCGCGAGGTCGACTGAAACAGGTACGGAAGGGCGACGTTGGAGTGGGTCGTTTTTCACCATCGGCGCGAGACCTGAAACTCTTCGACTTTCGACCTTTGACTTGTCAGCTTGTCGCTGCGCTACCATTTCGCGTAGTGCCATTCGGCGTAGCCGAGCAGGTTGGTGATGGCGACGCGCTCGCCTGCCGCTGTCTGCAGCCAGCCGTCGTAGCGTCCGATCAGCTGGCTGAAGTTGCTGGCGACGATGAAGGCGTTGAGCTTCTCGCGGTGGCGGCCTTCAGGGCGGAAAGTGAGGTCGAGGCGGCCGTCGTACGAGGTCATGCGCCACGGCTGCATGAGGTCGCGGCGATCGTACTCGAAGCGTACCGTGTCGAGCTTGTGCAGCTTGCCGTCGAGCCAGAAGCAGTTCTCGGTGAAGCTGGTTTCGTTGACGCCGCAGGAAACGTTCATGCCGACGACCCGGCCGTCGGCCGTGTGGCCGGCGATGCAACCCCAGTTCCAGAATGTATGGCGACGCATGTAGCCGGCAGTCCAATCGTGATGACCGAGGGCGCCGATGGCCGCCAGGTCGTATGTGCGGCCGCCGGCGGTGAGGGTTCCGGCGACCCTGTGCCCGGCGGTCTTGCGGGCGTAGACCCATCCGGTGGCACCTGCCGGTGTGCAGATGCGCAGCGGCTCGACGGGAGGGTCTTCTTCGCTGAACTCGGCGTCGATGTGGAAACCGTCGCTCAACCGCACTTGTAGATAGCGGGCGCGCGGGCGTTCGCTGCCGCGCAGCTGGATGAAGTTCTGCCCGACGCGCAGCTCGCTCGCTCCCGACTCCGGACGTTGATTGAACCAGATGCCGCGCGCCAGAGGCTGCTGAAAGCTGTGTTTGATGAACTGGCGTGTCGACGGATCGTAGGCGTAGACGAAAGCCGTCCCGGCGTACTTCACGTCGGCCAGCGCACAGCCGAATACCAGCTGTTCACTGACGGCTCCGAGGAACTCGAACTGGTTGAAGGCAAAATAGCGCCGCAAACGGCCGACGCGGCGGTCGAGCTCGTCGACGAGATTGAAGTCGCGGTAGTTCACCTCGTCGATCGGCTCGGGGAAGATGCCGAGGCGGGCGGTACCGTTTTGGTTGATGAGGCTGGACATGATTCAGGGGTAAGGGGTTGGGGGGGGTAAGGATGCTCCCTAACCCTCAACCCCGTAGCCCCTAACCCCTTATCTTGGGCAGCACTTCCTTCTCGAACAGCCTCAAGCCTTCCCAGCCGACTTCCGGCGACATGCCGCCCATCAACGGATGGAGGATGACACGGCCCTGCTTTGAAGCGAGCTCGACGCACTGGTCGGGCGTGAGGACCTTGTACGCCTCGCTTTTCTTCATGTCGTCGATGGTTTGCGCCTCGACATGCATCTGTGAACGCTGGTCGGGAGTCTGCCACGCCGCGTAGGTTTGCGCGTCGTAGAGCGCGTGCGGCCCGACGCGCTGCCACTCTGTGTCGGGATCTTTGGCCACATGCACGAAGCCCGGGCCGCCCGGAAGCATGACGAAGCCGCCGTGGAAGCCCTGTTTTTCGCACTCGGCGTTGTAGAGCGCTGCGAGCTGCGCATCACCGATGGCTGGGAAGAAGCCGGCATGCAGGCGGGCCGCGCGTTTGGCGGCGATCTCGGTGGAGCCGCCGATCAGAACGACGGGTGCGGTCTTCGGCTTGGGCGTGACGCGCACGGTACGGCCGCGCCACTCGAACGCCTCGCCGCTCCACGCTTTGCGCATCACGCGCACGTACTCGTCCAGCAGCTTGCCGCGTTGTTTGATGTCGACGGCGGCCATCTCGAACTCTTCCTGTCGATAGCCCAAGCCGGCAACCAGACTGAGGCGGCCGTCGCTCACCAGATCGACGACCGCGAGTTGCTCGGCCAGGCGCACCGGATCGTGCAGCGGCACGAGAATGGCGGCGATGTTGATCCGGATCTTTTTGGTGGCTCCGGCAATCGCTGCGGCGAGCGTGACCGGTGCCGACATGAATCCGTCGTCGACGCCGTGATGTTCGGAGAGGACGCAGATGTCGAGCCCGAGATCGTCGGCCCAGCGACACATATCTAGGCAAGCGGCGTACTGTTCCGCATGGGTCGTCGTGGCAAACGGCGGCACGCGTAGATCGAAACGAATTCCTACCATGGCCATGAAACGATTCCTCCGGGAAGAAAGTGCTGGTGGGCTTGTATCAGCGAGTTGCGATGCGAGGAAGGATCTGGCGAGCGGGCATGAAGCTGTGAGGCTTCGAGGGCTGGGCGTGTCTATTCGTCGCTGCCGCCGTCTTCGCCGCCAGTTTCGATGTCGTCGACCATTTGATCGAAATCCTCGCCGGCGAAGTCTTCGCCCATTTCCTTGCCGACCTTCTTCATCCAGCGGCCGACGCTCTTCGGGTCGCTCTCATCGAGATCTCCCAAAGCACTCGGGTCGGCCAGGGATTCGAGACGCGCCTCTTCGGACTTGGGCATTGCGAAGCGCGACATCAAACGGTCCGCCGACTTGCTGCCGCACTTGTCGCATTGCGGCTCGGCCTTTTCGGAAACGCGTAGCGTCAACACCGAGAAGCGTTTGCCGCACTTGCGGCAGCGGTACTCATAAATCGGCATCGATGAGATCCTCCAGCGCCTTCTTTGTGTAGCGTCGTGACAATCGCTGCAGCAAGAGCGCCAGCGGTCGTCGATGCGGCTACCTGCAAGGCAGGACGGCCGTCACTTGATTTGTTTGCTCGCAAAGCCGCGCTCGCCGAAGGTCAGGAGAACCTTCTTCCCGCTCACGGACGTTTCCAGGGCCACATCACGTGCCCACAGCCGGTGTACGTAGGCCAGCGTGCGCTCAGCGTATTCGACCTGCAGGTCGCGACCGTCGTGATAGTGCACCAGATGGAGTGTGCGGTTGTTCCCGAAGTCCGCGTCTTCCACCTTGATGACCGGTACGCCGCCCATTCCAACGCTTTGCAAAAGGGTTTCTTTGACCTCGCGCCACCCGTCTTCGTCGGCAACGCGGCTGACCACCAGCTCGTCGCCGCGTTTCTGATATTCGAATAGGTTGAGCTCGCGAATGAGTTCGGCGGTCAGGTGGCGGCGCAGAAACGAGATGTCGCGATCGACTTCGCGCACTTCGAAAATCTTGGCGTCGCCCGTCGGGTGATGGGCGCCGATCTCGCGTGCTTCCGCGGGCGTCGGATCGTCGTAGCGACGGTGGATATCTTCCCACACCTTGAAACCCAGGTGATACGGGTTCAGGCCGCCAGGGAAGGGGCGGACGACTTGGTTGTGTCGGACGATGAACTCCAGGTGCAGCTCTTGCGGCAGTTCCAAACTGTCGAGGATACGTTTGTGCCAATAGCTAGCCCAGCCCTCGTTCATGATCTTGGTTTCAATCTGCGGAAGGAAATACTGCGCTTCTTCGTGGACGATCGTCAGCAGATCTTTCTCCCACTCGGCAAGGTAGGTGTTGTGGTCGCGCAGGAACAGCAGGAGATCGTCTTCGGGTGCCGGCGGTACCTTGCGTAGATCCGGCTCGGGCTTGGCTTCGCGCCGGTGGATGCTCTGGAACGGGTCCGCGGCTGGTTGTGCGGCCTCGAAAAGCCGCTGGCGTTGCTCGTCGGTACTCAGCTTGCGGATCGCCAGGTTGCGCCGGCACTGCAACGACAGAGCGTGCGCCGCATCGAGGAGGTGCTCGACTTTTTCGATGCCGATGCTTGGCGACTCGAAGTAGCCACGAACGCGGTTGCCGTGCGCTTTCATCGAGCCGATGGTGTACTCCGGCCGGGTGCTTTGAAACGTAAAGTTGTTTTTGAAAAAGTCGTTGTGCCCGTACACGTGCGCAATCGTCAGGATCTGCAACAACAGAGTATTGTCGCGCATCAGGTAGGCTAGCGCCGGGTTGGAGTTGATCACCATCTCGTACGGCAAGCCGGAGACGCCGTGGTCGTAGAGCGTCTTGAGCTTTTCGTAGGACTTGCCATACGACCAATGCGGGTAATGCGACGGCATGCCGGAGTACGCCATGTAGCCGAGCATCTGATTGTGGTCGCAGACCTCGAATTCTTGCGGGAAGCAGTCCAGTCCGAGCGCTTCGGCTTTTTCGCGGATACGCGCGTCCCAGCCTTCGAGATCGGCGAGGTCGTAGGTGGCAGCCATCGTCCTCAGTCGGTAACGCGATCTTTGGCGAGGAAGGCCTTGAAGCTGGGCCAGATGTCTTCCTTGCGTTCGATCAACACGGTTTGGAAGTTGTCGACTTCGATGCGCCGGAAGATATTGAGCATCGAGCTTTCGTAGTAGCGTGAGCCCAACGGTTTGATTTCGCCGTAGCCGAAGAGGTTGCAGGTATCGCAGAGCTGCTTGGCGAGACGGACGGCAGTTGGATTGTCCGAATCGAAGTTGTCTCCGTCCGAGCAATGGAACGCATACACGTTCCAAACCGTGGGATGGTAGCGTGCGGCGATGATCTCCAGTGCCTTCTCGTAGCCGGAGGAGATGAATGTGCCGCCGGACTCGCCCTTGTGGAAAAATTCGTGCTCGGTCACCTCACGCGCTTCGGTGTGGTGGGCGAGAAAGACCAACTCGACGTTGCGATATTTGGTGCGAATGAACTGGTAGAGCAGGAAGAAGAAGCTGCGCGCCAGGTACTTCTTCATCGTGTCCATGGAGCCGGAGGTATCCATGATGCAGATCACCACGGCGTTCGACTCGTTGCGGATATCCGGCACCATGTGACGATACGTGAGGTCTTCGTCGTGAAACGGGAAACGTTCACGGTTTTCCTCGAAGTGCTCGCTGGTGTGACGCGTCGCCAATCGCCGACGCAGCTTGGCTTTTACGGTGCGGCGCTTGTCGAGGCGGACGCGCAGGCCGGCGGCGCGGTACCCTTTGCGCTTGGCGGTGCGTTCGGAAGCCACCTGGCGCAGGCGTTTGCGCTCGAGATCGGGGAGCTCGAGGTCCTCGAACATGATGTCGATGAGCTCGTCGAGCGTGACATCGGTCTCGTAGTAGTCGACGCCCGGATCGCTGCCGGCCTTGTCGGGTGTTCCGCTGCCTTGCCCTTCGGCTTTGCCGATCACCTGACCGGGTTGCGTGTCGCCGTCCCCTTGGCCGACGCCGGGGGCGTTGTCGCCGTAGACGAAGCGATATTCTTTGATGCCACGGATCGGGACCTTGATGATGCGCTCGCCGTCTTTGCCGATGATCGACTCTTCGGCGACGATGTCGGCGATGTTCTCGCGGATCGACTGGCGAACCTTCTGGCGGTGCCGTAGTCGGTCGCCGGCGGCGCGGTCGCTACGTTCGGCGTCGGCTTGGCGAAAGGGACGGAAGATGGAATCGGGGATCGGCATGTGACGCGGTGAGGAGGCGTGACCGGTGAAACGTGGAGGACAGGTCCACGCTTCACCCGTCACGCTCACGTCATCTCAGTCCTTCCACAAGTTGTTCGCCGCGTACTTCAGCACCACATCGACGCAGCTCTTGCAGTAGCCGTTTTCCAGCAGGCTAGTCACCATGGCGTTGTACTTCTCGGTCTGCTCTTCGTCGCGCGTGCGTGCCTTGGTGATGATGCGGCTGATGTCGCGTACCGACGTCATCAGCTTCTTCTCGATGGCTTCCTTCAGCGGCTCGTAGCTGCTGTAGCTGACCTTCTCGCCGCGGCGACTGGCGGCCCAGAGATAGGCAATGACCTCTTGCCGGAAGCCCTCGGCTGCCGTGCCGATGATGGCAATCTGTTCTTCGATTGATTTCAGGAACCCCTCATCCGGCTGAAGCTCTTCCTTGGTATTGCGATCCTTCACTTTCGTCTTGTTCACGTACGCTTCGGCGTGGTCGAGGTAGTTTTGGAAGAGCGATTCGGCCTGCTCCTGATACGAATAGACGAAAGCCTTGGTGATCTCTTTTTCGAGAATCTCGAGGTATTCCTTGTGCAGCGTGTCTTGCAGGAACTCGAGATACTGTTTGCGTGTGTCATCGGGCAGCTCGGCTTCCTTCGTCATGTTGATCAGTGCTTCGCGGACGCTGATTGGATTGATGCAGTTGCCGACGACGTTGTCGGAGAGGGCGTTGTCGAGCGCCTTCATGATGAAGCGCGTTGAAATGCCGCTCATGCCCTCACGTTTGGTGTCGTCGCGCAGCTCTTGTACGTCGATCTTCTTGGTCTTGCCCTTCTCGACGACCTCTTCGCCGTTGTACAGCTTGAGCTTGGTCATCAGATCGCATTTGCTCGACGGCTCGAGGCGCGAGAGGATCGCGACCATCGATG
>JACQEN010000260.1 GCA_016200585.1 Deltaproteobacteria bacterium | reverse complement strand
GTCTTACAGGTCGACCGGCTCGGGGGCGGTGTCCTCGATCTCGGGGAACTCGTCCTCTAACACGTCCCATCCAGCGAGCAGACCGAGCAGCGTCTGCCGCTTGCTGGGCTCGACGATGAGGCGGTCCCCCTCTTTGCGGACAATGGCTTCCTTCCCCGGCAGCTCAAACTCGGCGGGAATGCGCAGTGCTTGGTTTCGGCCGTTCCGGAACAGTCGAACGTGTCGCTCCATCGTCATAACGGACCTCCTCTCATCCAACCGGCATATGCCAGGCATAGGCTAGCCCTGCGGCTTTCTCTGAGCAACACGACGCAGTCATGTGGATCGCCCGACTGGGAGCCCGAGCAAGGCTTGCAACCGCTCAACGGACGATTCAAGCGGCCGTACGTCCCCGCGCTCCCATTCGGCAACCGTGCCCCGGATGAACACCGAGTCGGGTGGCCAACTGCCGCCGTGTCAGCCCGGCGGCGACCCGGGCTGCCCTGAGTTGAAGCGGGAAGCTGGCGGGCGGTGGCTCGAACGGATCATAGCCCAAGAAGGCGACGACCTTTGGCACGTACTGAACCTCCGGATTGAACCGGTTCTTCTCCCAATAGTTGACGGTGGAGGTCCCAACCCCGATTCGGTCCGCCACGTCAGATTGACGAAGGCCCAAATCCATTCGGCGCCTCCGAAGGTGCTCACCGAGCGTTTTGGGCTCAGTCGGATATCCCTGTTTCTTTGGTTTCCGCGCACTTAGCCGCAAGTGGCCCCTTAGGCCCAAACGACAGCCGCTTCGGCAGCGGCGATGTCTCCGACATCAATCGTTACATCAAGCTCGGGCCGCTGGGGCAGACGTTTGCGGCCAAGGAACGGCATGTCCTGCTGATCGATGAGATCGACAAGGCCGACCTCGAGTTTCCCAACGACCTGCTGCGCGAGCTCGACGAGATGCGCTTCACGGTCATCGAGACCAGTGAAGAGATCAAAGCCAAGCAGCGACCGGTGGTGCTCATCACCTCGAACAACGAGAAAGAGCTGCCCGACGCCTTTCTGCGGCGCTGCGTCTTCTATTACATCGAATTTCCCGACGTGCCGTTGATGCGCCAGATCATCGCCGTGCACCACCCGCATCTCGACAGCAAGCTGCTCGATCAGGTGCTGATCAAGTTCTACTGGTTGCGCGACCAGAGCGAGCTGCGCAAGAAGCCGTCGACCTCGGAGCTCATCGACTGGATCAGCGCACTGCTGCGGTCAGGGATGACCATCCAGAAAGTCGAGGAGCACATCCCGTTCGTCGGCGCGCTGTTGAAGAAGGAGCAGGACGTCGACGCGCTACTGAAGTACGACGAAAAGGGCGGACGGTATCCGAAGAGCTGGCAGGAGCTGGGCCCGCGGTACAATCAGTGAAGGCAGCTGCCACAATCAACTAGCGCATTATCTCGGCTGTAATTTTGTCCGCGCTAGTTTCTTTCGACGTGCTACAGGCGCGGGTTTGAAGATCGTCACTCCAACCAGTTTTCCCATTCTGTCGTATGCGACCAGTAGCGGGAAGCGTTTGAGGGCTTGCTTCGGCAGCTCGGAAACAAAAGCGTGGTAGGGCGGGGGCTCGGAGCGCGCACTCTTTCGCACGTTGATCTCAACGAGGTGCGTGTCGAGCCAGCACTCGATGCCATCCTCATCGACGCGCACGATGCGATCCGCCGCGATGGTGACGGCTCCCCTTTTGCCCCGCATGAGTCGCGATCGATACGCGTTATGCACGCCTACGGCGACCTTCACGCCGTGAAAGTCGATGCTGTCGTCTACGATCGACGCCGATTTCTTGTTTGGAAATGTCTCGCTGGAGTTCGGAAACAGCCTGCGGCCGACAATCTTCCGGCCCCGGTGCGGTAACAACACCCAGTGTTCCGTCACGTTTCGGACAGTCCCACAGGTCCTGCACACGAACGCACCCTCGCGCGTCTTGCGCCACCCTTCGGCGTGACTGCATTGCAAGGCGAGAAACTCCCAGAGCATCCCGAGCTGCTGGTAGACCTCGGCAAAGCGCTCTGCCGGCTTGCCTCGCCGAGAGAGTGCAGGATGACGCGACACAAAGGTCATACTGCGGAAGAGCCGTTTGAATTCGCGCTGAAGATTCCAGGCGGCAGCCTTCATGTCACCCGTGTATAGCAAGGCACGGTGCTCTGGGGCACAGCCGCGGCCAGTCGTCACGATCGCCGCTCAGAAACCGCCGGTCGGCGCTCCCACCGAGTATAGGGTGCGGATCGACGAGGGAGAATACTCAACCTGCTGCAAGGCACTCACCCGTGGCCGGCAGCTGGCAGCCGCTATTGCTCCCGGCACACGGGCGCGAGACCGTGCGGTCAGCACCGAAAGCGCGTATAGGAACGAGGTTGCAGCAGTACTGCGATGACACCCGATCCTAGTGATTCACTCATCAAAGCAATAGCCGCCCTGGAGGCAAAGTTGGCCGACCTTGATCGTGAACGAGGCGGGGTTCGGCTGCAACTGGAACGCCTTCGCGCCGAGCTTCTCGCATTCGACTCTCCGGCTGCGGCGCCAGTTGTGACGGCGCCTCCGAGCGGCGCTGTGTCCTCGATGACGTCTTCGCAGAAAGTCGCTTTATTTCGATCACTGTTTCGCGGACCATCATCGATCACCTGCAAGGACGACACGTGGTGGGCGTGTATCCGCTGCTGCAGGACGAGACCTGCTGGTTCCTCGCCGTGGATTTCGACAAGCGATCGTGGATGGACGACATCGCTGTGTTCATCGAGACCTGTCGTGATGCCAGCGTGCCGACTGCGCGCGATCCGGCAACGGAGCGCACGTGTGGTTCTTCTTCACGGCGCCTATTGCCGCCGCTATCGCCCGCAAGATGGGCTGCTACCTGATCACCGAGGCGATGGCGCGGCGCCACCAACTCAGCATGGAATCGTACGACCGCCTGTTCCCGAGCCAGGACACCATGCCACGCGGCGGCTTCGGCAACCTGATCGCCCTGCCGCTGCAGTACCAAGCCCGGCAGCAGCAGAATACGCTGTTCTTGAATGATCAGTTCAGGCCGCACGCGGACCAATGGGCATACCTTGCGGGCGTCGAACGCATTGCGTCCTTAGCGGCCGAACGCATCGCTTCCGATGCGACAAGGAAGGGGCTGGTGATCGGTGTTCGTGTCGCGGATCTCGGCGACGCCGCGGAAGATCGCAGCCCTTGGAGCCGCCCACCATCCGGATACGCCCGGCGCACGGAGATCCCCGGGCCATTGCCACAATCGGTCAATGCTGTTCTTGCGCAAAGGATCTTCGTCGAGAAGAAAGCTCTGCCCTCGGCGCTCTTGAACCAGATTAAGCGACTGGCGGCGTTCCAGAATCCAGAGTTCTTCAAGAAGCAGAGCATGCGCCTGTCCACCGCACTCACACCACGGGTGATCGCGTGCGCCGAAGAGTTTCCGGATCATATGGCTCTTCCCCGAGGCTGCCTTGCGCCGCTCGACCATCTCCTTCGTGAACACGGAATCGCTTTGGTCGTCGATGACCAGCGATGGTTCGGCGAGCGGCTCGAAGTATCCTTCAATGGCCAGCTCACCTCGGCGCAGCGCGAGGCGGCCAGGGCCGTCCTTGCTCATGATGCCGGCGTTTTTGTTGCCCCGCCCGGTGTCGGCAAGACGGTAGTTGGTACGTACCTGGTGGCCCAGCGTGCCCGCAACACGCTGATCCTCGTGCATCGCCAACCGCTGCTCGACCAGTGGGTGGCGCAGCTCTCCCTGTTCCTCGGCATTGACGCCAAAGCGATTGGCCAAATCGGAGGCGGGAAGCGCAAGCCTACCGGTCGTCTCGATGTGGCCATGCTACAGAGCCTCGTGCGTGGTGACGCCGTGAACGACAACGTCGCCACTTACGGCCACGTGATCGTGGACGAGTGTCACCACGTTCCAGCGGCGTCCTTTGAACGCGTGCTGTCCAACGTGAAAGCGAAGTACGTGACTGGGCTGACCGCCACGTTGCAGCGGCGCGACGGGCATCATCCGATCATCGAGATGCAGCTAGGACCTGTCCGTTTCACCATCGATCCCAAGAACCAAACGGCACGACGACCGTTTGCGCACCGCTTGATTGTCCGGGAGACGCAATTCCGTGTTGCTGGCGAGGAGCGCCAGACGCCAATCCAGGATCTCTATCGAGCGCTTGTCGCTGACGAATCGCGAAACCAACTCATCGTCAATGACGTGCTCAACGCTCTCGAAGAAGGGCGGTCGCCAATCCTGCTCACGGAACGGACGGACCATCTCGAGTACTTTGAGGCACAACTTCGTCCCGCCGCACGGAACCTCGTGGTTCTGCGCGGCGGCATGGGCGCGAAGCAGAGGCGGGAGGTGACCGAGCGAATCGCGGCGATTCCGCCAAGCGAGGAGAGGCTCGTTTTGGCCACCGGACGATACCTCGGCGAGGGCTTCGACGATGCGCGCCTCGACACACTGTTTCTCACTCTGCCGGTGTCGTGGAAGGGCACGCTCGTGCAGTATGCGGGCCGGCTGCACCGGTCGCATGAGGGAAAGCGGGAGGTGCGCATCTTTGACTACGTCGATCGCGAGGTACCGATGCTGGCCAGGATGTTCGAGAAGCGTCTGCGCGGCTACCGAGCGATCGGGTACGAACAACGCGAGCTGCCTGCCGGATATGAAGGTGTACCTGACCAGCCGATCATCGAGTGGGACGGAGGAGCGTTGAGAACCTTCGGGGACCCGACCTGATCTCAAAGCGGAAGCGACGGCTCCGAGAGCTCCCCGTATTCTTCAGGAAGCCAACCAGTTCTCCACAGTCAGGCCGGGCACTCGGCAAAACTCGCCGACGTTGTCGGTGACGAGCGTGAGATCGGTGGCAAGTGCATGGGCGGCGATCAGGTAGTCATTTGCGCCGATCGGGGTGCCGGCCTTTTCGAGCGCCGCGCGGATGTCGCCGTACTTCGCGTCCACACCCTCGTCGAGAGGCAGAACCTCGATTGCCGATAGGAG
>JACQEN010000244.1 GCA_016200585.1 Deltaproteobacteria bacterium | reverse complement strand
ATTTTCGACCATGGTCGAAAATCACCGTGAGTAATTTTGACCGGAGGTGAAAATCACAGTAGGCTGGGATCGTGCCCGTAGATCGCCGCTACCTCTACACACAGGTGCGACACGACCTGCAGAAGAAGATGGTCTTTGTCGCCGGCCCTCGCCAGGTGGGCAAGACGACGCTTGCCAAGCAGCTTCCCGGTGCGCCCAAGGGCTACTTGAATTGGGACGTTCCGACGGATCGCGACCGCATCTTACGCGGAGAGTTACCACCGAGCCGGTTGTGGATCTTCGACGAGATCCACAAATTTCGCGCCTGGCGTGCTTTCCTGAAGGGCCTGTTCGACAGTCGCCGGGCCGCGCAGCAGATCCTGGTAACGGGCAGCGCTCGCCTCGATCTCTACCGCCACGGGGGCGACTCGCTTCAGGGCCGCTACCACTTGCTCCGTCTACATCCGCTCTCTGTGGCCGAGCTCGGTCTCAGCAGCGCAAAGGATTTCCGGACTCTGCTGGCGTTGGGTGGTTTCCCGGAACCGTTCTTCGGCGGTTCCGAGGTCGAAGCCCGGCGTTGGTCGCGCCAGTATCGCAACCTGCTCGTCCGTGAAGAAGTCGTCGGTCTCGAACGCGTGCACGATCTCGGCAACCTCGAGCTGCTCATGATCCGGCTGCCCGAGCTGGTCGGCTCGCCACTGTCGATCAACAGCCTGCGCGAGGATTTGCGCGTCAGCCACAAGGCCGTGGCCAACTGGCTCGACATCTTCGAGCGCCTGTACGGTCTGTTCCGCCTCTCACCGCTGGGCAGCCCGAAAATCCGCGCCGTAAAGAAGGAGCAGAAGCACTATCATTTCGACTGGACCCTGGTGACGCAGGATGGGGCACGCTTCGAAAATCTAGTCGCTGCACACCTGCTCAAGTGGGTGCACTACCAGCAAGACGTCGCCGGTCGCGACCTTGAGCTGCGCTATTTCCGAGACACCGATGGACGCGAAGTGGACTTCGTTGTCGTCGAGCGGCGCGCCCCGATCCTCTGCGTGGAGAGCAAATGGACCGATACCGACATCGATAAGAGCCTCCGCTACCTCAAAGCACGCTTCCCGAAATGCGACGCCTGGCAGATCAGCGCGACGGGGAGCAAGGACTACGTCAGCCGCGACGGCATTCGCGTCGCCCCGGCGACCGCGTTTCTCACCACACTTGTCTGAACAATACCGATCGCAGCAGAAAATCGTCCGGAGATCGAAAGCGACGGATGAGCAGACGTGAAGAGGCCAGGGGGGTCTGGGCCTCACCCCCTCACCCAATCGGCATCTCTCCCTTGCCCCGAGCTCTTTGCAAATCACCATCCGCCCCCGTCTGGGCATCGACCCATGGCGCAAATTCTTCTTCAGGAGCTGCAGCGCCAACAGCTCGTCCCTCCCGCCTTGACCTGCGCGGCGGCCTGCAACTAAGGTCCGCGTATTGTGCGCTATCGACAGACTCTCATCCCGACGCTGAAGCAAGACCCGGCGGACGCCGAGGTCATCTCCCACAAGCTCATGGTGCGGGCCGGCATGATCCGGCAGATTGCCCGCGGCATCTACGACTTCCTGCCGCTCGGCTTGCGCGTCGTGCGCAAGGTCGAGCAGATCGTGCGCGAGGAAATGGACCGCTCCGGAGCTCAGGAAATCCTCATGCCAGCCATCTGCCCGGCGGAGTTGTGGCAGGAGAGCGGCCGTTGGGACAAGTACGGCAAAGAGCTCTTGCGCATGAAGGACCGCTACGAGCGCGACTTCTGCTTCGGTCCGACGCACGAAGAAGTCGTCACCGACATCGTGCGCCGCGAGGTGCGTTCCTACCGCGATCTACCGATGAACCTCTACCAGATCCAGGTGAAGTTCCGCGACGAGATGCGGCCGCGCTTCGGCCTCATGCGCGGGCGCGAGTTCATCATGAAAGACGCGTACTCGTTCCACGTCGATGCCGACGACTGCAACCGCGAGTACGAAGTGATGGCCGACACCTACAAGCGCATCTTCCAGCGTTGCGGGCTGACGACCCGTCCGGTCGAGTCGGACACCGGCGCCATCGGCGGCCGGCGGGCCCACGAGTTCCAGGTGCTCGCCGATTCCGGCGAAGACGCCATCGTCAGCTGCAACAAATGCGAGTACGCCGCCAACGTCGAGAAGGCCGAGATCGGCCGAGAGCAGACGACGGCGAGCGGCACGACCAACCCGCTACGCAAGGTCCGTACACCCGAGAAGCGCACCATCGAAGAAGTCTCAGCGTTTCTTGCCGAACCGCCGGAACGCTTCATCAAGACGTTGCTCTATGTCACCAATCACGGCGACACGGTCGCGGCGCTGCTGCGTGGTGATCACGAGCTCAGCGAGATCAAGCTACGCACGCTCCTCGGAGCCGAATGGGTGGCGCTCGCCGACGCCGAGACGGTACAGAAAGTAACCGGCGCCGACGTCGGTTTCGCCGGCCCCATCGGGCTGCGCGGGCGCGTCGTGGCCGACCAGGCATTGCAGGGCATTCGCGCTGCCGTGGCCGGAGCCAACGAAACCGATTTCCACTACGTCGACGTCGATCAGGCTCGCGATTTCGGATCGGCAACTTTCGCCGATCTGCGGCTGGCGCGTACCGGCGATCCCTGCCCGCGCTGCGACGGTGGTGTCTTCAACGGCCATCGCGGCATCGAGGTCGGCAACATCTTCTACCTCGGCACGAAGTACAGCGAGCCCATGAAAGCGACCTTTCTCGACGCCCAGGGCACGGAACGGCCGATGGAAATGGGCTGCTATGGAATCGGCGTCACGCGCACCGCCGCCGCCGCCGTCGAACAGAATCACGACGACAACGGCATCATCTGGCCGCTGCCACTGGCACCGGCACACGTCCACATCGTGCCGGTCAACTGGACCGACGAACGCATGCGTGGCGCGGCCGAGAAACTGTACGGTGATCTGCGCAACGCCGGCATCGAAGTGCTGTTGGACGATCGCGAAGAACGTCCGGGCAGCAAGTTCAAGGACGCCGACTTGCTCGGCATCCCGTTTCGAGTGACGATCGGCGGCAAAGGACTCGATCGCGGCTGTTTCGAGCTCAAACGGCGCACCGACGCCGCAGCGCAAGACATGCCTGTGGCGGACGCCGCCAATCAGCTCACGGAGATGGTTCGCACCGGTTTATCGACGTGACCCTGCACTGGCCCTTCAGCGCTCGCCTAAGTGTACGTAGCCGCCTCATCGTTGCGCTCGACACGGACTCAACGGACGAAGCGCTCAACATCGTCGACCAACTGAAGGGCGAGGTCGGCATGTTCAAGGTCGGCAAACCCCTCTTCATGCATGCCGGCTTGCAACTGGTGAAGGCGATTCGCGACCGCGGCGGCGAAGTCTTCCTCGATCTCAAGTTCCACGATATCCCGCGGACGGTCGCCAAGGCAGCGGTTGAAGCGACGCGCTTGGGAGTACGCATGCTCGACCTGCATGCGTCCGGTAGTTTGGAGATGATGCAGCGCACGATCGTCGAGGTTACCAAAGTTTGCCGGACCGAGAGTCTGCGGCGGCCGAAGATGCTCGCCGTCACGGTGCTGACCAGCCTCGACCCAAGCGACCTCGGACGCGTCGGCATCAGCGGCGACCTCGAGGATCAGGTCGTTCGCCTGGCTCGCCTCGCCAAAGAAGCCGGAATGGACGGCGTCGTCACCTCGCCGCTCGAGATTGCGCCAATTCGGGAAGCCTGCGGCCGCGGCTTCTTGATCGTTTCGCCGGGCGTGCGAGCCCGCAACGCCGCGCGCGACGAACAGCGCCGCATGCTCAGTCCCGAAGCGGCTATCCAGGCCGGCGCCGACTACCTGGTCGTCGGCCGGCCGATCATCGAAGCGCGCAACCCGGTCAGCGCCGCCCGCGATATCGTCGCCGCGATGGAGAACGCCATGGAAGAAGCTGGAGCGGCTACGAAACCGAAAGGCCCGAAGGGGGCGTGAGGGCTTGGGGCCCGTGCGCCCCGTTTGCACCACCGGTTGCCGGCTTGCTACGGTCCTCAGGCGGGAGATCCCACATGCAAGCATTGGTCGGCGTCATCATGGGCTCGAAATCAGATTGGGAAACCATGGAGCATGCAGCGTTGACCCTCGAAGCGCTCGGGGTCCCGTATGAGGTTCGCGTCGTATCCGCGCATCGGACGCCCGATCTGCTGTTCGAATACGCCGCCGGCGCCGAAGCTCGCGGCATCGAGGTGATCATTGCCGGTGCCGGCGGCGCCGCGCACCTGCCGGGAATGACGGCGGCAAAAACCACTTTACCGGTGCTCGGAGTGCCGATCGAATCGAAGGCCCTCAAGGGGATTGATTCATTGCTTTCGATCGTGCAGATGCCGGGCGGCATTGCGGTCGGTACCCTGGCCATCGGCAAGGCGGGGGCCACCAACGGCGCACTCCTCGCCGCGGCCATCCTCGGCGGCAAACATCCGAAGATCCGCGAGGCCTTGCGACGTTACCGTGCCGAGCAAACGCAAACCGTCCTCGACAATCCCGACCCGCGCAAGGGCTAGAGTGGTAACGGTGCCTTCGTCGAGTGTTGCAAACGCTCCAGCACTTTCGACTTTCGACTCTCGACTCTCGACTTCTCTTCCAGAATCGCAATGATCCACATCGGCGTTCTCGGCGGCGGCCAACTCGGCCGCATGTTGGCTCTGGCCGGTTACCCGCTGGGCCTGCAGTTCATTTTCTTCGAACCGGCGGAAGAAGCTCCGGCCGAGCATCTGGCCGATCGCATCGTCGGCGACTTTGACGATCACCAAAAGCTGCAAGAGCTCACTGATCAGGTCGATGTCGTCACCTACGAGTTTGAAAATGTACCGGTGAGCGCGGCGCGTTTCGTCGCCGAACGGCGGCCGGTGTATCCGCCGGCGGCAGCCCTCGAAGTCTCGCAGGATCGCCTCATCGAAAAGACGTTTTTCGAGAGATTGGAGATCCCTACCCCACCGTTTGTCGCCGTCGACTCGCTCGACCACCTCAAGCGCGCCGTTCAGCAGATCGGCCTGCCCGCCGTGCTCAAGACCCGCCGCATGGGCTACGATGGAAAGGGTCAGGAGATCTTGCGCAGCGCGGCGGACGTCGACGCAGCCTGGCAACGGCTGACCGGCACGCCTCTGCTACTCGAGGGGTTCGTCGCTTTTCAACGCGAGCTGTCGATTCTCGCCGTCCGTTCGCGCAACGGCGAGAAGGCCTTCTATTGCCTGGTCGAGAACGAACATCGGCAGGGGATCCTGCGCCTGTCGCGCGCTCCGGCCGCCGATGTTCCGGCGGCGTTGCAGGCCCAAGCGCAGCGCTACGCCACCGCTATTCTCGAGCAGCTCGACTACGTCGGCGTTCTGGCGATCGAGCTCTTCGAGGTCGGCGGACGTCTGCTGGCCAACGAAATGGCGCCGCGGGTTCACAACTCCGGCCACTGGAGCATCGAAGGCGCGGAGACCAGCCAGTTCGAAAATCACTTGCGAGCGATCCTCGATCTGCCGCTCGGCCCGACGGCCACCATCGGGCACAGTACGATGTTCAATTTGATCGGCACCCTCCCGGACGCCGCCGCCGTACTCGCCGTTCCCGGCGCCCATCTGCACCTCTATGGAAAAACGACACGGCCGGCACGCAAGCTCGGACATGTCACCGTTCGTGCCGACGACATCGAAACCCTGAATCGCAGGGTTGCGGAAATGCGCCGGGTGCTGGGTGCAGGAAACGAATGAGCGAAATCGCGGAAGACGAGAGCGGTTACCTGGCCGCCGCCCTGCAAGCGGCGCGCGCCGCTCGCGGTTTTCTGGAATGGATGGAAGAAGCCGGCGAGCAGTTGGCGCCCGAGCGCATCGGGGCTCTCGTCGAGGAAACGCGCGGACGATTCACTGAACGGCTGCAAACCGTTCGAGCCAGTCTTGATGCCAAGCCGCCGCCGCAAACCTTCGTACCCTTCGCCGAACGACTGGCGGCAGGCTTCGTCGACGTCGAACGCGCTTGCGAGCTCTTCCTGTCTTGCGCCGAGGTCTTTCCACCCGAGAGCTTCCTGCGCGTCATCAGCGCCCTGCATCACTGCGCCCGGGCTCAGGAGACGTTCTATCATCTGCGCCACCCGCTGACGTCGTTCGCCGGCTTCTGGCAGCTGCCGAACGTCACGAGTATCGACGATGTGCCGCGACCAGCCGCTGAACCGCCGATCGGAGTCATCCACGTCGGCAAAGGCGGTCAACATGGCGGGTTCTCGTTGTATGTTCCGGAATACTACGAGGCGGCGCGCTCCTGGCCGGTGATCGTCGCCTTGCACGGCGGCTCGGGGAATGGTCGTGACTTCCTGTGGACCTGGCTACGCGAGGCCAAGAGCCTCGGCTACATTCTGATCGCACCCAACGCCGTGCTCGACACCTGGAGCGAGGTCGAAGACCAGGGTTTGTTGCAAATCCTCAACTGGGTCGGCTCGCGTTACAATCTGGCGCGGGACAGGGTGTTGCTCACCGGACTTTCCGACGGCGCCACCTTCGCCCTGCTCTACGGTCTGGCGCACCCGAAGGTCTACCGCGCCATCGCGCCGCTGTGCGGCGTACTGCACCCGGCCAATGCCATCGTCGGCAACCTCGAACGCGCCGCCGGCGTGCCGATCTACCTGGTCCACGGGGCCCTCGACTTCCTCTTCCCCGTACAAGTCGCGCGCATGGCCCGCGACAACCTGCAACAAGCCGGCGCCGCACTCACCTACCGCGAGCTGCCGCAACTGTCGCACACCTATCCGCGGTCGGAGAATGTGCGGATCTTGCGGTGGTTCGGCGAAATATAAGGGGCAGCTCAAACCAGCGCGCCGGGCCATGAGTGTGGAGCACGCTCGCCGCTATTCCCACTCCAGACTACGCAATCTCGACTCCGCCGAGACGCTTAGCTGTGCGTTGGTGGCAGCACGCCGATCCGAGTCTTTTCTCAGCGCGCTGCTACGGGCAGGCCGGCAATCCGGATACTCCTCGGATATTGACGCTCGGCGAGAATTGCGTCTGCGTGCCGTACGTGTTGGGGTTGGCGCTGGTGACCTGCGTTGTCAGGATGGAGCTCTGGCCGTTGGTACCGCTGGCAT
>JACQEN010000243.1 GCA_016200585.1 Deltaproteobacteria bacterium | reverse complement strand
CGCTTCCTTCGGCATCGAAAAGGCGGTCAAGGGCTATTTCGCTCTCTTCCTGCTGCTCGACGCCGCCATGGTCGGCGTTTTCGTTTCGCTCGACTTCTTTCTGTTCTACATCTTCTGGGAGCTGATGCTGCTGCCGATGTATTTCCTCATCGGTATCTGGGGTGGACCACGGCCAGAGTACGCCGCCATCAAGTTCTTTCTCTACACCCTTTTGGGCAGCGTCTTGATGCTGTTGGCGATGTTGGCGCTGTACTTCAGCCAGACGCCGCACACCTTCGACATGGTCAAGCTGATGGCCACCCCGTTGCCGTTCTCGCACGACGTGGCGCTGATCATCTGGGTGGCGCTGTTCATCGGCTTTGCGATCAAGATTCCCGCCTTCCCGTTTCACACCTGGTTGCCCGACGCGCACGTCGAGGCTCCGACCGCGATCTCGGTTATCCTGGCGGGTGTTCTGCTGAAGATGGGGACGTACGGGATTCTGCGCATCAACTTCGGGATGTTTCCCGATGCCACGGTGGAGCTGGCACCCTATCTCCTCGGTGCGCTGGGTACGTTCAACATCGTCTACGGCGCCCTGTGTGCGATGGCGCAGCAAGACATGAAGAAGCTGGTCGCGTACTCGAGTATCAGCCACATGGGGTACGTGATGCTCGGTATGGCTGCGTTTACCCCGCAGGGCATCGATGGCGCGGTGTTGCAGATGTTCAACCACGGGACGGTCACGGCCATGATGTTCTTGCTGGTCGGGGTGATTTACGACCGCGCGCATCACCGCGACATCAACGGCTTCGGCGGCATCGCCTCGGTCATGCCCGTCTACACCGGCATGTCGGCGCTGGCGTTCTTTGCGGCCCTTGGCCTGCCGGGTCTGTCCGCTTTTATATCTGAAGTGTTGGTGTTGCTCGGCGCGTGGCAGCGTTATCCGTTGCTGACCGCGATCGGCGCCAGCGCGGTCATCCTCACGGCCGGTTACATTCTGTGGATGGTGCAGCGCGTTTTCTTGGGCAAGACCAACGAGAAGTACGTCGACATGCCGGAGATCAACGGGCGCGAGCTGTTCACGCTGGCACCGTTAGCGGTGATTGTCATCGTTCTCGGCGTGTATCCGCACGCCGTGTTGAATTTGATGACCGAGTCGTTGCACAAGCTCATCAAACCCATGGCCCACGAGCGCGTCGTGCAGCAGACGGATGGTCCCGCTTTGGCGGCGCAACAAGCGTCGCGAGCCGACACGGCAAACTGATGAGCATCGGCAACGTCGAAAGCGTCGGCTACATCATTCCCGAGCTGTTGTTGACGCTCGGCATCGTCGTCATCTTTCTCGCTGATTTGGTCGTGCCGAAGAAGGAACGGCTCGGCGAGTTGGCGCTGGTGATGGTCGCACTGTCGCTCTTGGCGGTAGCCGTAACGGCTGTTGCGGCCTCCGACGGTTTTCTGTTTGCGCGAATGATCGTCAACGATCCATTTGCGCTCTTCTTCAAGACGCTTTTCGGGCTTTCGAGCCTCGCCGCAGTATGGATGTCGCTCGGATCGAATGAAATCAAGCGAGTGAGCCAGGGTGAGTATTACGCGTTGCTGCTCAGCAGCACGCTCGGGATGTTCTTCATGGCGGCGGCGACCAATCTGCTGATGGCCTACTTGTCGTTGGAGTTCGTCAGTCTGACGTCGTATGTCCTGAGCGGCTACCTGCGTCACGATCGGCGCTCGGGCGAAGCCGCTTTGAAGTACCTGATCTATGGCGGTGTGGCCTCGGGCACGATGATCTACGGCATGAGCTGGATCTACGGGCTCACCGGCAGCATGGATCTCGTGCAGATCAACGCCGTGCTGAGCCAGGGCGAGCCGCACAAATTGGCGCTGTTCATCGCATTGGTGCTGACACTGGTCGGGTTCGGCTACAAGATTTCGGCGGTGCCTTTCCACATGTGGGCGCCCGACGTCTACACCGGTGCACCGATTCCGATCACTGCCTTCCTTTCGGTTGGTTCGAAAGCGGCCGGTTTCGCATTGCTGATGCGCTTCTTCTATCCCGGCTTGTCGAAGCTGAGCCCCGACGGCACCTGGCAGTTCCTTCCCGGAGTCGACTGGCCGCAACTGGTTTTGGTTCTGTCGATGGCGACCATGACCCTGGGCAACCTGGCGGCTCTGACGCAACGCAATCTCAAGCGGTTGCTCGCCTATTCGAGTATCGCCCACGCCGGGTACATGCTGATGGGCTTCGTTGTCCTGAGCAACGAGGGCCTGCGCGCCATGATGTTCTACATGATCGTCTACTACCTGATGAACATCGGTGCGTTCCTGGTGGTGATGATCGTCGCCAACGATACCGGACGCGAAGACATCGAAGGGTTGCGCGGCTTGGCCTGGCGCGGCGGCTGGGCTCCGGCCGTGGCCATGGCGATCTTCATGTTTTCGCTGACCGGCCTACCGCCGCTGTCGGGTTTCATCGGGAAGTTCTACCTGTTTGCGGCCGTGGTACGGCAGCAGTTCTACGCTCTGGCCGTCGTCGGCGTCATCAACAGTGTCATCTCACTCTACTATTACGTACGTGTCGTCCGCACCATGTTCCTTGATTTTCCCGACGGCAGCGAATCGCCGGTGACCGTCTCAGCTCACAATGGCCTCCTGCTCTGGAGCCTTGCCGGTCTCACAGTGGTTTTGGGGGTCTACTGGGCACCGGTGATTGCATTGGCAGATCGCTCACTCCACTTTTTCATCGGCTAGCGGGTTTCACTGACGCCGGACCTCCGCCTGGCTGCCTTCAAACAGATTATTCGTTGACAATGATCACGGGCGCTGTGGTATAGGCGAACGAACGTTCGTTCGTTTCATTCCACGTCGAAGACTAGTTGCCCAGCGGTCGGGGAGCTCGCCACGAGTGACCACCCGGCCCGGGAGTTCTGCCAAGGGGGCACGATGCGTGAGCTTGGGATTCGCTGCGGCAATCTGAAATCGTTGGTCATTATCGGCTCGGTGCTGTTGCTATCACGGTCGGTGTCGGCGCAGATTTCCGCACTCAGCTTCACCAACAATTCGACGGGGGATGAGGTTTGCTCGGGTTGCGACCCGTCGTACGATCGCCAAAACACCACACAAACGACCACGCCCAACGATGGGACGACGTTTTCGACGCGTTACGCGTCGACCGTGTCGACCGACGGTGGCGCCCTCTGCAACAGTCGTACAGAGTCGCTGACGACGGATTATACGATCTCCTTTTCGGTGAGTGCTCCCGGGGCCTATTATTTCGATGTCGATACGCGGCTCACCGGAGAGCTCGATGTCGACTACGATGGTGGGTTGGTCGGCGGCTCGGCGGACATTTCGGGCGTCACCGGTGTGCAGTCGGGCGGCACTGCGGTGTTGTTCGGTAGCCTCAATCTTGCCGACCCCGGCAGCTGCAGCATCGGCGGCAGCAGCGCCAGCAGCTGTCACAATCCGTTTAATCAGATCGGTACGACGACGCGTATCTTCGGGATCAGCAACGGTACGAGCGTTAGCCACACGCTCAATTTCCAATGGAGCTCGAACGCACACACCAATGCCTGCTCGGGCCACGAGACCGCAGCGCGCTTGGGGATTCAGTCGCGCGATGGTTCCAACGGTGCCAGCCAGTACCCTGGCGACAACAACCGGACGACAACAAACGACGGCCATTTCGTAACGGTGACACTGACGTCGCTGTGCGGTAACGGAGTGATCGACGCTCCAGCCGGTTCGTCGTATTCGGAGCAGTGCGACGAAGGCACGGCGAACGGTACGTCGGGATCCTGCTGCTCGTCGACCTGCCAATTCCGCAGCGCCGGACAGACGTGCCGCGCGTCGGCGGGCCAATGCGACGTTGCCGAGCTGTGCAGCGGTTTGAGTGCCAGTTGCCCGAGCGACACCTTCGTTTCCTCGAGCACCGTCTGTCGGGCATCCGCCGGTCAGTGTGACGTCGCTGAGAACTGCCCCGGCAACGGCCCCAGTTGCCCGGCCGATACGCTGCTCGGTTCGACTGTCGAATGCCGTGCCTCGGGTGGCGTTTGCGACCCGGCCGAAAAGTGTACCGGTAGCAGTGCGACCTGCCCAGCGGATTCGAAGAGCTCGACGGTGTGCCGCGCTGCCGCAGGGCCTTGTGACAATCCGGAAATCTGCGACGGCATCAGCAACAACTGTCCGACCGATGGCTTCTTGCCGTCGACGGCGACCTGCCGTGCTGCCGCTGGCGTTTGCGACCTGGCCGAGAAATGTACCGGTAACGGTCCCGGGTGCCCTGGCGATCTGAAGAGCAATCAGGAATGTCGAGCCGCAGCCGGCGTGTGCGACATCGCCGAAAACTGCGACGGCGTGAGTAACAACTGTCCCGCCGATGGCAAGGGTACGATTCTGTGCCGGCCGGCAGTGGGCGTTTGCGACATCCCCGATTACTGCAATGGCGTGGGCAACGACTGCCCGGCGGATGCCAAGAGCACTACCGTATGCCGTGCGGCGGCTGGCGTCTGCGATGTCGCCGAGACCTGCAACGGGGTGAGCAACAACTGCCCCGCCGACGCAAAGAATTCCGGCGTGTGTCGGACCGCGGCTGGGGTCTGCGACGTTGCCGAGAGCTGTGACGGGTTCAGCAACAACTGTCCCGCCGACGCCAAGAGCCACGCGGTTTGTCGTTCGTCCGCCGGCGTCTGCGACGTTGCGGAAAGCTGCGACGGCGTGAACGACGATTGTCCGCTCGATACCTTTGCGCCTTCCACCACCTTGTGCCGTTCTGCGGCCGGCGTTTGCGATGTCGCCGACAACTGCAGCGGCAGCAACGCCGCCTGCCCAAGCGATGCGAAGAGCACCGCGCCGTGCCGCGCTTCGGCGGGTGTTTGCGACGTTGCCGAGAGCTGCGACGGCGTACACAACGACTGCCCTGCCGACGGCTTCGCACCGACGACGACCCTATGCCGGTCCTCAGCCGGGGTCTGTGATGCGCCGGAGAGTTGCACAGGAGCGAGCACGAACTGCCCTGCCGATGGGTTTGCGTCGAGCACGACGGTTTGTCGAGCTTCGAGCGGTGCTTGCGACGTCGCCGAGACCTGTACGGGCAGCGGCCTGAGCTGTCCCGCCGATACATTCGTCGATAGCGACGGCGACGGCATTGGTGACGGCTGCGACAATTGCCCGGGCGTCGCCAACGCGGATCAAGCCGACGACGACGGCGACCATATCGGCAATCTTTGCGACCCGTGCAATAACATCCATTCCATCTTCGCGACCAAGCAGAAGCTCAAGGTGCGCAAGCTCAACACGCCGCCGGGCGACGATCACTTGAGCATGAGCGGCACGATGAACATTCCTCTAACCCCAACTCTCGATCCACAAACAAATGGTGCACGCTTCCTCCTGAAGGACAACAACGGCAGCACGATTCTTGATGCGACGATTCCAGGTACGGCATACAACCCGATCTTGAAGGTCGGTTGGTCGCTCAATGCTACCGGTAGCCGGGCCACCTATAGCGATCTCAGCTTGACCCCGATTCAGGGAATCTATCATGCCGTCTTGCGCACGACGAAGGTTCCTGGTGAGCTGAAGTTCTCCCTGCTCGGCCGCAAGAGCAATTACAGTGTATCCGCATTGGCGCTTCCGGTTCACGCGACGGTCGTCGTCGACTCACCGCTTGCCACGACTGGCCAGTGCGGCGAGTTGGTGTGGCCCGGTCCGCTGCGACCGTCGCCGACCTGCACCCTGAGCTCGCGTGGCGTGTTGAATTGTCATTGACCTTACGCCGTCTCATGCAGAGATGGTCAGGAGGGATGCGGTCTTTCGCACAGGGCCTATCCGATCGGCTGCGATAGCAGCAGATTGCGTCTGGCACTTCTCTCTCAGGCTCGGTATGAGCTTCTGCAAAGCCGGGTGTTCCCGGCGTTCAAATTTCGCAGGGAGGAAACTATGAGGACGACAGCAAAGGGTGCAGCCATCGCAGCCGCCGTGGCAGGTCTTTTCGTTGCCCACGGCGTCATGGCGCAGGAAGCTGGCAAACCGGCAACCGTGAAGTGCGAAGGGATCAACGGTTGCAAGGGACAGGGCGCATGCGGCGGCGCCGGCCACGACTGCGCCGGCAAGAACGAGTGCAAGGGCAAGGGCTGGATCGAAACCTCAGCCGCCGAATGTCAGTCCAAGGGCGGGACGATCAAGAAATAGTCCATGGAGGTTGTTCGTTGTTAGGTTGTTGGTTGTTAGGTTGACCGGCCTGACAGCGTAACAACCTAACAACTCAACAACCTCTCTCAGCGCAAATGCCTGCCTTTCCCCGCCTCGGCTACGGCGTCGGTCTGCGCACCAAACACTACTCCGAAATTCTCGGTATCTGGCCGCGCGTCGATTGGTTCGAGATCATTTCCGAAAACTTCATGGTTCGCGGCGGACGTCCGCTGCACGTTCTCGAACAAGTTCGCAACCACTATCCGATCGTGCTGCACGGTGTGTCGCTGTCGATCGGTTCGGCCGACGGGCTCGACTTCGATTACCTCGGCCGTTTGCGAGCTTTGGCCGAACGCTTCGATCCGGCGTGGGTCTCCGACCATCTTTGCTGGACCGGTGTCGGTGGACACAACCTGCACGACCTCTTGCCGTTGCCGTATACCGAAGAGGCGATCGATCACGTCGCCGAACGAGTCAAACGCGTTCAGGACTTCCTCGGCCGGCAGATCTTGCTCGAAAACGTCTCGACGTACCTGGAGTTTCAGCAATCGACGATGCCCGAGTGGGAATTCCTCACAGCCGTCGTCGAGCAGGCCGATTGCGGCATTCTCCTCGACGTCAACAACATCTACGTCAGCGCCTTCAATCACGGCTACGATCCGCAAGCCTACCTGAACGGCGTGCCGGCTGGGCGCGTACACCAGTTCCACCTTGCCGGGCACACCGATCGCGGCACGTTCCTGCACGATACACACGATCACCCGGTGATTCCCGCCGTCTGGGATCTTTACGCCGATGCGGTACGTCGTTTCGGGAGTGTGTCGACGTTGGTCGAGTGGGACGATCACATTCCGCCGTTCGCCGAAGTCCTCGCCGAAGCGGAAAAAGCCAGGGCGGTCGCGCTCGCGTCCTCTACGGCAGCCGACACCCGACGTCCGGTCCGCGACGATCAATCGGTCATGAAGCATCTATGAGCTTGGCGGATACGCAACGTCTTCTGCGCCGACTGATCGTTGCGCCGCAAGGCGTGGTGGCCGGTCTGCGTGAGCTGGAGGCGTCCGAGAGCCAGACTTGGGGGACGCTGGTCTGCAGCGACGATCGCCTTTCCGCAGCCGAGCGACTCGACATATACGCCAACATGTATTTTTACCGTCTGCGTGATTGCTTGCGCGACGATTTCGCTGCCGTGCATGCGGTGATCGGTGCCGATCATTTTCACAACTTGATGACCGACTATCTTCTGACACACCCGCCGTCGCACTTTTCCTTGCGCTATGCCGGACGCCATTTGCCGGCATTCTTGACGACTCACCCGTTGGCGCGCCGGTGGGAATTCCTGCCGGAGCTGGCGCGCTTCGAGTCGGCGATCCTGGAAGCTTTCGATGCGCCGGATGCTACCGTTCTAACACCCGCTGATCTGGTGTCCGTCCCCGCCGACGAATGGGCGGATCTGCGCCTGACTCCGAGCGCAAGCCTGCAGCTGCTGGAGGTTCATTGGCCCGTGCATCGTGTGTGGCAACAAGTGCAGAACGAGGCCGAGATCGGTGAGCTCAATGCGGTGACGACCTGGCTGCGCATTTGGCGTCGCGATCTGCAGGTGTTTCATGTGGTCGTCGATTCAGTGGAGTACGCTGCCTTGCTGGCCCTGCGGGACGGTGCCCCATTCGGGGAGATCTGCGACGCAATCGCCACGTTGGTCGGAGACGACACCGCGGCTCGGCGCTCGTCAGAGCTGCTGTCGGAATGGGTGGGCTGCGGTGTCCTCGTTCGCGCCGAAACTCCGAACGATCGCTGATCGCCTTGTGCCTTTCTTTCTATCCTTCGAGCACGAAGGTGACGTTCAGATGCACCCGGTACTCCTTGATCTTGTTCTTCTCCACTTTTGCCTGGATTCGCTTTACTTCGATGCCGGTAATGCCGCGTAGAGTCTTGGCGGCGCGAGTCAACCCGGTTTGAATCGCGCCTTCGAGCGTTTTCGCCGATGCCACGATCTCGCTGATGCGTGCGATTGCCATGGTCCCTCCTCTTCACCTGCCATATGCCACGTGTCGGGCAGCGACGCGAGGACCGGCAAGCGTCGCTTGACCACTTCGCACGAGCGTGAAAGATCCGCTGACTCAGGCAGTGTGACCACTTTGTAAATCTCCGCGAACTCCCGGTTCTCCAACTCGATCGGCTCCCGATGTCCACCGACGACCGCCACCAACTCGACCGTCTCGAACGCGGTCTGTCACTCACGGATGCCACGATGCTGTGCGTATCGTCGGTGATCGGCGTCGGCATCTTTCTGACCCCGGGGCGGGTTGCGGATGTGCTGCCGCATCCAGGGGTGTTTCTTGCCGCGTGGTTCCTCGGTGGCATCCTTTCGTTGGCCGGAGCTTTGGCCAACGCCGAGCTCGGCGCGATGTATCCGCATGCCGGCGGCGATTACGTCTACTTGCGTGAGGCCTATCATCCGTTGGCCGGATTCCTCGTCGGTTGGCTGTCGTTCTTTGTGATCTACGCCGGGACGGTTGCAACTCTTGCCGTCGGCTTCGCCGAGGGGCTCGAGCGCTTCGTGACATTGGGTGCGGCAGGCAAAGTGACGGCGGCCGTGGCCATCACGATGCTCACGTCGTGGATCAACTACGTCGGCGTACGCAGTGGCGCTCGCTTCAACAACGTGACCGCCGTCATCAAGATCATCGCCCTGGCGGCGCTGGCGGTCGTCGGACCGCTCTTGGGAACGGGTCAGCTCGGGCATTTGCAACCGCTGGTGGAAGGAGCCGGGCAGGTGCCGTTGTCGGGGCTGGGCGTGGCGTTGTCACCCATCCTCTTCAGCTATCTGGGCTGGAACGCCTCGGTGTACGTCGCCAGCGAGATTCGTGATCCGGGGCGCAATGTGCCCAGGTCGCTGTTCCTCGGATTGCTCATCTGCACCGCGATCTACCTGCTGATCAACGCGGTGTACCTCTACGCTCTGCCGATCGCGACGTTGCGTGGCGAGGTTCGAGTCGGCGAAGCCGCCGCGCGGGCCTTGTTCGGTGATGCCGGAGGCACGATTACGGCGTTGCTTGTGCTGGCATCGGTCGTCGGCTGCCTCAACGCCACGATTCTCGTCGGGCCGCGGATCGCCTATGCCATGGCGATCGACGGACATTTCTTTCCCGGCGTGCACCTCGTCCACGAAGAGTATCGCACGCCGTACGTTGCGATCGTTGCCCAAGCGCTGACGGCGATTGCACTGGTCGTCGTGCTGCAGAACTTTCCGAGCGTGCTCGACTACACGACATTTGCGATCGTGTTGGCGACGATGGCGGATACCACTGCGTTGTACGCCCTGCGCGCGCGCCAGCCGAAGCGCCGGCGACCGTACCTTGCCTGGGGCTACCCGTGGGTGCCGGCTCTCTACTTGGTTGCCAACCTCGGGATCGCGGTCGCAATGGCCTGGGGACGACCGAAAGAATGCGCGATTGCCGTGGCCGTAGCGGCGACCGGACTGCCGTTTTACGCGTGGTTTCGTCGTGCCGGAGCTTCCACCCCGCAGTACGACTGAACGACGGCGTTCCTCAGCGACAGCTCAGCCGCGACGCATCACCGTTGCAACGAGGCCGTGGAGCGGTAGGCGGATTCCATGAGATCGTTCCGCATTCTTGTGCACTTCCCAGGACGACGGTCGTTCGTACGCTGGACACGGCGGGCAGGGCGATGCTGCCGCTACGCCCGCTCGCGGAGAAGGTCAGGCGCCCATCCTCGAGGAGCGAGCGGTCGCTGACAGTGAAGCGCCGAATGCCGGCGTGACTGCCGGTCGGATCGAGGTAGGTCCACGTATAACGACTCAGCTTCCAGCCGATACCGTTGCTGCGAACACCACCCGGGATGGCGACGTCGAGGCCGCCGGCACTGGTCGTGCTGTCGACTACCAATCGGACGCCGTTGTTGAGCGGGTCGATACCAACCCATGGCTTGGGGACGACCACCCGACCGCTGGCGCGCAGACGAAACTGGTTTGCCCGCAAGCTGAGGCGGCTGTTGGTGAGCGGAATGCCGCTGGTGCAGGTAGGCGGGTTCAAGCACTGACATCCCAGGCAAACCTTGCCTGGGATGCAATCGCCGTTGCTCTCGCACTGTTCGTTGCCGCAAACCAGGCTATCGCCGCACACCGGAGTGTTCTGAGCGCAGATGCAATGTTGACAGCTTGTGCAGGGGTCGGTGCAAGCAAGCCCCGGCTCTCCACACTGTTCACCGGGATCCTGATTGCCGTTGTTGCACAGCGGTAGCTGCCATTCGTAGGCTCCAAGATCATACCCAGAACCGACGGGTCGCGGGTTTCCTTCGAGGTCATTGGCTGGCGCATTGCTGCTGGTGCCGGCGTCGACAGCCGGACAGGTGATGAGCAAATGGAAATCTGCCGCCGGGTCGACGAAAAGGTCGGCGGGCGTTGCAAGGATCGAATGGACGTCGTAGCCCAGTGCCTGCCACGCCCCGAGGCTCATCACCGTGTCGCCTTGGTCGAGGCTGAAGCGGCTCATCACGCTGTTGTAATCGGAGGTGAAGCCCGGTCGACTCGATGCGTCGATGGAAATGACGCCGCGAAAGGAATGGTAGGTGTAGAGGATGTTGTTAAAGACGGTGTTCCCCGTCGCGGCGCTGTTGATGTTGATGCACCAGCGGCCGTCGCTGGCATTGATGACCGTGTTGTTGACCACCAGGTTGTTCGAAGAACCGGCGGCTCCGTCGATCCGGTAGAGGCTGATGCCGCTGGCGTGGTTGTTGTACAGCAGATTGTTGCGCACGATGCTGTTCGAAACACCATCCATGTTGATTCCCGAGCCGCCGGCGACGCCGTTGTCGTAGATGACGTTGCGCTCGACCAACGCGCCGGTGATCTGGCCGTCGCCGCCTTGGCTGAGGTCGCCGTTCATGTGAATGCCGTTGGCGTGGTTGCTGTAGACGGTGTTGCCGCGAATGATCGGACGGTCGCCACTGTTGCCGACGTAGATGCCGTGCTCTGCCTGCGAGTGATGCGCGACGTTGTTTTCGATCGTCAGGTCGTCGGAGAAGCCGCTGAGAATGCCCCAGCGCCCGTTGTTGCCGAGCTGGCAGTTGCGGATGGTTACGTGGTCGTTGATGACGGTGCGGATGCCGGTGCGGCCGCGGTCGTTGACGATGAAGCCGTCGATGACGACGTACGACGCACCCTCGAGATTGATGCCGTCCGCCGTGATGCCGTTGTCGGCGGTGATGCGGACGTTGCTCCCCTCGGCCTTGAACGTGATCGGATTGCCGGCGCTACCGGACGTCGTCAGGTAGAAGCCCTGGTAGCTACCGTCGAGCACGTGCACGGTGTCGCCCGCGCCGACAACGTTGGCCGCGTGCCCCAACGTCGCCCAGGCGCTGCCGCTACTCAGACCGTCGAAACCGTCGTCGCCGCCGTTCTTTACCCAGTAGTCCGCTGCAAAAGCGGCTCGTGAGCCGGCGCCGAAGAGCCAGAGGGCAGCAACGCACATCCGAGCTTTCGCTGGAAGCATGCCGCCAGTGTACGGTTGCCCGGGGTGGGGCTCAATGTGATTTTTCGAAAGACGAAAGGCTCGTCGCAGACGGTCAGCGCGGCCTCTTCATCTCCGCCAGGCCAACAGCTTCTCGAAGATGCGCTTCACGGTGGGTGTCAGCCGCGTACGATTGTAGGCATCGCCCAGTTTACGCAGGACCTCCGCTTGGGTGGGATACGGATGAATGGTGTTGGCGAAGCTGCCGAGGCCGATGTTGTGGTTCATCGCCAGCACGGCCTCTCCGATCATTTCGCCGGCGTGCTCGGCGACGATCGTCATTCCGAGAAGCTTGTCGCTTCCCTTGCGCAGCACCGCGTGCGCGAATCCTTCCGTCGCGCCGTCGAGGATGGCACGATCGACGTCCTTGAGCTCGACGGTCATCGTTGTTGCTTCAATGCCGGACTTCTCTGCCTCTTTGGCGTGAAGCCCGACATGCGCGACCTCAGGGTCGGTGTAGGTGCACCATGGGATGTGCAAGGCGCTGACCTTCTTGCGCCCGAAGAAAAGCGTGTTCTGGATGACGATGCGTGCCGTTGCGTCGGCGACGTGCGTGAATTGGTAGCGCGAGCAAACATCGCCCGCGGCGTAGATCAGCGGGTTCGTCGTTTGCAGGTGGTCGTCGACCACCACGCCGCTCTTGGTGTGTTGCACGCCGACGGATTCCAGTCCCAACCCCTCGACGTTGGCAGCGCGACCAGCACCAAGGAGCACCTGATCGGCGACAGCTGTGCGCCGTTCGCCACCGACCTGATATGAAATCGTGAATTCGTCGTTGCTCTGGCCGATCGACTCGATGGTTGCCTGTAGCTCCAGCTTGATGCCATCGCGCCGGAAACTCTCTTTGATGATCTCGGCGGTGTCGGCATCTTCCTTGGGCAGGAAGTCGAGGCTGACGATCGTGACGTCGGCGCCGAAACGTCGAAACGCTTGTCCGAGCTCACAGCCGATAGGTCCGGCGCCCAACACCACCAGCCGCCGCGGCAGCTCCGTGAGCCAGAATACATTTTCGTTGGTGAGGTAGTCGATCTGATCGAGCCCGGGGATCGGCAAGCTCGCGGCCCGCGCCCCGCTCGCAATGACGGCCCGAGAAAATTCCAGGCGCTTGCCTTCCACGTCGACGACGTTGCCGCCGGCGAAGCGCCCTTCGCCGATGTAAACGTCGACGCCGAGCGAGCGAAAGCGCTGTACCGAGTCGATGCGGCTCATGCTGGCCCGCAGCCGCCGCATGCGCTCCATGGTGACACCGAAGTCGACGGTAACGCCGTCGCCGAGACGCACACCGAACTCGCCGGCGCGACGCGCCTCGTGGACGGCGCGTGACGCCCGGATCAAGGCCTTTGACGGAACGCAGCCGACGTTGAGGCAATCACCGCCCATCAGGTGTTTCTCCACCAAGGCGACTTTGGCGCCGAGTCCGGCGGCGGCTGCAGCCGTAATCAGCCCGGCGGTGCCAGCACCGATGACCACCAGGTTGTAGCGGCCGCTCGGCGTCGGGTTCTCGTAGGGCTGGGGATGGACGTTCGCCAGCAGCGTCTGATTGTGCGTATCCAGGGGCGCGATCAGCGGCTTGAGCATGGCCTCAATCTCCGCCCGTCGCTTGTCTCAAGGCCTGGCGGGCCAGGCGCGTCACGAAGCCGGTGACGACGATCGTCGCGATCAGACCGATTGCCAGAACGGCGTAGTATCCGGCGTTTTTTTGCGGCGCCGCACCGCCGGCGAGAGCCGCAACGTCGCCGGCCAGCATTCCGTAGTAGACGTACAAGAAGGTGCCCGGCAGCATGCCGATCGATGCCAGCGCGTAGTCGGTGAAGCGCACACGCGTCAAGCCAAGTCCGTAGTTGAGCAAGTTGAATGGAAACGCCGGCGACAGCCGCAGCAGAAAGACGATCTTGCGTCCTTGCGCGCCGACGGCACGGTCGATGGCGGCGAAACGCGGGTTCGCCGCGACTCGCTCCTCGATGGCTCGACGAGCGAAATATCGTGAGACGAGAAACGCGGCCGTCGATCCGAGGACGGCGGCAATGAAAACGTAGACGACGCCCTTTGCGAGCCCGAAGATGGCACCGGCCGCCAACGTCAGCACGGAAGCCGGGATGAAAGCGACCGTCGCAATCGCATAACCGACGATGAAGACGATCGGCCCCCATACGCCAAGTTGATTGACGTGCTCGGCGAACCGCGGCACGTAAGCGCCGGCTTCCCTGCCGAGGACAATCAGCGCGACGAGCGCCGCGATTGCCAACGCGATCCGTCCCCATGGCAACTGCCGTGCGGCCTCTGTTGGCGCTTCGACCATCTGCTCTCGTGACATTGAAGGATGCTCGTCGCCGCCAGGTTCCTTGAATTGTTTGCGCGAACTATTTCTTTACGACGACGCGTTGCCCGTCTTTGAGCGCGATGTCGCCGACAATCAGTGCCTCACCGCCCTTCAGGCCGCTGGCAATGTGCACGCGGTCGCCGCTGCTTCCGGCGGCTTCGACGCGCCGTTCGCGTACGGTGCCATCGTCGACCACGAGGACGAAATTGTTGCCGGTTGCGTCGCGGCGCAGCGCAGCGTTCGGGGCGAAGACGGCCGGCTTCTGCTCTTGCCCGGGCACCGGGGCATCGCTCAAGAACGTGATGCGGGCGCTCATGTCGGGTAACAGCTTGTTGTCGGGTTTCGAAATGCGCACTTCGATCCGCAAGGTGCCTTTCTGTCGATCGACTTGCGGGTACAGCTTCACGACTTGCGCTTCGTACTTGGCATCCGGGTAGGCATCGGGCGCGACGGAAGCCGGTTGCCCCATGCGGACGCGGTTCAGGTCGGCTTCGTTGACGTCCACCTGCGCGCGCATGTCGTTGAGATTGGCCAGTCGAATCAGGTCGCCGGACCCGGCAAATCCGCCCGGGACCGCAATCTCTCCCACCTCCTTCGACTTAGCCAGAATGACGCCGTCGGTTGGTGCGCGCAAAATCGTATAATCAAGGTCGACCTTCGCCTTCGCCAATTCCGCCTCGAGCTCGCGGATCGTCGCACGGCTGACGTTAACCTTGTTCTCTTGAACGTCGAGCTCTTGGCGCGAAGCGACGCCTTGGTTGGCCAGCGTGCGTATGCGCTTGAGGTCGGCTTCCGCGAGCGCAAGATTCGCCCGTGCCACTTCGAGCGACGCAGCCGCTCGGTCCACCGCCGCTCGATAGTCGCGATCGTCGATCTGTACCAAGCGATCGCCCTGTTTGACGCTCTGTCCTTCTTCGACAAAGTAGCGTTCGATGCGACCGGGGACACGGACGCCGATCGAAACGTAGCGGTCGCCGGTGACGATGTATCCCGAGCCGGATAGAACGGGTTCGGGCCCCGCCGGATCGGCGCTGACCGCCGCGTAGCCGACGGTTACCGTTGGAACGCGGTGCGTGCCGAACCACGCGACACCCGCGAGCAGAGCCACGATGACGATCAGAACCAGCATCCGGCCACGACGTCGTTTCGGCCGGCGGATCGGCGCACCGCGGTCGATGCGCAACGACGCCAGGTCGGAACGCAGCTTGTCTTCTGGGTGAACTGTGGCGGGCTGGTTCATAGCCGAAATTTCTTATCACATTGAGCGTCGGACGACAGGCGAAGAGGTTGGGCCGCCTTCTTGGCGATTCTCAATCAAGGCCTATGCCTTACGCAGGGCTTCGATCGGGCGCAACCGCGCCGCACGCCAGGCGGGGCCGAACCCTCCGGCGATGCCGATCAAGATTGATAGAACCAAAGCGCTCAGCAGGTCGCCGGCGCTGACACGCAGGCCAATGACGTTGGTGGTGAAGGTTGCAGCGCCGAAGGCGATCCCTCCCATCAAGACCGCGATCAGCTTCGCCAGGCCGAGCGAGCAGACGGTTCCGATCGCGAACCCAACCAGCGCCAGGGCGAATGCTTCGATCTGAAAGGCAATCAAGATCGAAGCTCGCGAGAAGCCCATCGCGCGCAGCGTGCCGATCTCGGCCATGCGCGCTTGCACCGCCGCGTACATCGTGTTCGACGCACCGAATCCCGCGCCGATGCCGGCCAGCACGGCGATGCCGACGACGAGGACGTAGAGCGAGTTCGCCGACTCTGATTGCTTGGCGTAGTAGTCGGTCTCG
>JACQEN010000242.1 GCA_016200585.1 Deltaproteobacteria bacterium | reverse complement strand
GAGGTAACGGGTAAGCGTCCGGGTTCCAGCGCTGCCGCGGCTGACCACCAAGCCCGAGCCAATTCCCTGCCCGCATCGACGCCGAAAGCGAACAAACCAGATCGGGTCGGGTCGGCCAAGACGCGCGACGCACTGGAGTCCGAAGCAAAGCCGCTAGTCAAGCAACCCAATGAGGCCCGCGGACAGGCGGAAAAGGGTGTTGCTTCCCTCAAGCAAGAACAAGCGAAACCACCGCTTCCAGCGAAGTCAGAGAAACACAAGCCAGTTCATGCGCACGGCAAGGAAACCGGCAAGACAGGGAAGGAGCATGCCGCGGCCGCAGCCAACCTTGCGAGCCAAGCTCGGGCCGCTGCCAAGTCCGCACCCCTGCCTGAAGCTTTGCCGCGCCTCGAAGCTCCCCGACTCGTTGCACCAGTTGACGCCGGCGGCAAACCACTACCGGGAGATCCGCGCGGCGATGCGCGCATTGCGAGTCTCGCGCGAGCAGCGCAGGCGCTGCGCTCACGAGGAACCGCACTACGCCAGCGTGCCGCTCAAGAAAGGGTGAACGCGTCGGTCATCCGCGGCAACATTCAGGTCGCGCAAGGCCACGTGACGCAGTCCGATGCGAACGTCGCGACGTCGAATGAGCACGTTGCCTACCGTCGGGACATCGTTGGTCAGGCGAAAGGCGCTTTGCAGAGCTCGGAACAAAAGGCGGACATGGTCGCGAGCGAGGCGCCGACTTATTCAGCCAAGAGCGACGCAAGCAAACAGAAATCAGGGCCGATGGCCACCGAATCCAAGGACCTGGCGGCGAAGAACGCCGGCGCAGTTCCCGACGATGCGGAAGCCGCCGGCAAGTCGCGAGAACAGGGGCAGAAGCTAAACAAAGTTGGTTCCGATCTCGGGACAGTAGATGACGCGGTGACTCAGACCAAGGCGAAAGCAGAAAACCTCGGTCAAGAGGCCGCAGCTGCGAAACAGTCCAACGCGCAAACCAAGGGAAAGATCGAGAGTACCGAAGCGACGTTGGGACAGACGGAAGCCCGGTTGAATCAGATGACGGGCCAGAATGCGGCGGCGCGAGCCCAACTCGCGAGCCACGCCGGTGGTCCCGCCCAGATCCTGGCCGGTGCCGATGCTCTCGACCAGCAAGGTATGCAGCTCATTCAGTCGTCGATGGGAATTGAGCGACGACTGCATCAAGCGCAGCAGAACTATCAGCAAGGGATGCGGCGGGTTCCCGCCGTCCCGCCGCGGCGTCGAGCTCAGCGCCGTAGAACGCCACTGCGTGTGCAGCGCCAGCCGGAAGAGGAAGGGCGATACGACGATAGGTCCAAAGCCGATCTGGGTTCTTTGCTCGGCGGGCATGGTTTGGTCGGTCACCAGCGTGAGCAGGTCTCAGCCGCAGAGCAGAAGCGCCGTGACGACGAGATCGCGGAGATCAACCAAGGGGCTCAGGGCGACTTCTCCAAGCTCAGCGCTGCGGACAAGGCGGGCATCGCACTTTCACTGACGACGCGGCACATCTTCGGTTCGGTTGGCGACATCAAGTGGTCGAACCTCTTGGGCGAGGCCGTGCACGGGTTGTACGACCCGCGCGTGGCGCTCGGAGGGGTCGTCAGCGGGTTGAACATGGTGCTTTCCGGGGGCGCCAACCTGCTCAGCGCCGAACAATGGGCAAAGGATCCGCTCGGCAACCTACTGAAGTCGGCGGCAGACATCGCCACCGGCATCACCATTGTTCTCGGCTCGATTGCAGCCCTGGCGATGGCAATCATCGTCATCATGGTGGGTCTTGCGATCATCACGGCGGGCATTCTCGGGCCGGTGGCTGCCGCCGTGATCCCGATTTGCACGACGATAGCTGGCACTGTCGGTCCGTGGGCGATCACCGCAGCCGAGATAGCGCTTGAGCTGCAGGCTTACCTGTTCATCAAGAACCTCGTCGACGCGGCTACGGCGACCTCTGCCAAGGATCTGCAGAACCAATCCGATCAAATGACCGAGGACGCGAAGAACGCCGGCGCGATGGCGATGCAGGTCGGCCTGGCAGCAGTTGGGGAAGCCGGTGGCGAAGCGCTGGCGTCGAGCGAGTTTGGTCAGGCTCTGGGTCAGGATCTCAAGGCCATCGGAGAAGATTTCAACATCAAGATCGAACCCAAGGGCGGCGTACCGCCGCCAGTTGAAGGTGCGCCTCCGTCGTTGGAAACGCCGCCACCTTCAACTGTACCTCCGGAGGGGGGCGCTCCGAGTCCCGCCGCTCCTGGGCCGGAGCCGACAACTCCTACGTCCGCTGGTGCCAATGTTCCTGAGCCCGGATCGGTCCGTCAAGTCGTTGAACCCCAACCAACGACAGTCCCGGAGCCTACGTCCGCACCTGCGTCGGCTGGGGAGCCACCTGGGCCATCGCCAACCGCTGAGCCTAGTACCGTTCCACCCGAACCAATCGGCGCGCCTGGTACCACCCCCGAGGAAAATGCGCTGCTCGACCGGACGGCAGCAAAGGGTGGCGACGAACTCTCGCCATCCGAAATTAACGCTGAGCGCGAGATTGCCGAACGTATCGAACCTAAGTCGATCAACGAACCGCCGTTCACAACAGAACGAGAACTCCCGAACGGTCACGAGATCAAAGAAACCGCCGATGGAGTTGCCTGCCGCTTCAGCAAAATCGGTTGCGTTGACGCAAATGGCAATCCAGTACCAGACCCAACTGACGAGGCAACTAAGGTTGGAAGGCGTGGGGAGCCGGTAGATGTACCACGTGGAACAAATCCCGATACTGCGATTGCCGGCCGTGAATACAACGGGCACGCTATCGATCAAATGCAAGGGCGCGGGGTACCTCCCTCAGCAGTCGAGAACACCATCCAGACGGGAGAGCCTAGGCCCGATCCCATCCCCGGGCGTATTCGCTACTATGATCCAGTCAACGATTTAACGGTAATCACCGAAGCCGACGGCAGGGTTGTTACAGTAATTACTGGAGAGCGATGATGGAATCAGAAGACGCCCGTTTGCTTGCTGAAATGCAGCGGCTGTTACTAGCATTTCGTCTAAATCTCGCGGATGTGGGTCCGCTTGCAGATCGTCTGTTGGCCATGCGCGATAGATTGACATTTCAGGATCGCGATTGGTCGTTTGAGCTAACCCAGCACATTGCGACGCTCGACTCGGCCTCGACGTTTACCCCAGCGAATGAGGCGGAAGCGCACCAGCTGCGCTCTGCGTTAGTAGCCGCCACAAACAGCCTGCTCGAACTGATCGAGGCCAAGGTGCGCAACCGAAACGACAATAACAGTTGAATCCCAATTGGGTGAACTCTTAACGGACGAGTGAAACCTGCCGATGGAACGCCTCGTAACATCGCTTATCAGATTCCTAGCCGGACCAACGCATAGATTGACATGTCGCGAAAACACATAGATCTGAGGCGTCTTCCAAGAAAGGTGGTCGGCTCTATCGTAGTGGTAACATCGAGCTTGATTTGTTTGGGCGCTTTGTACGTAGGCCACAATCGACCAACACCGACGTGGGTGAAGAACCTGATCATCGTCTGGACGTGGGTGGGTACAGCCTTGCTGTTTTTTGTGGTGCTCAGGTGGTTTGTCGCAACAATCCGACGATTGCTTGGCCCTATACGCGATTCTGAGCTCCCCTAGAACCTTACTGCAGGGACAATCCTGAGATGGGGAAAACTAGATCCAAGACCTTGAGCCGTGAAAAGGCGATGTCGCGTCCGACCGTCGACGACAAACCGAAGTCGCCGGGCAAGGAGTCTGGACCAGCACGGCTAGCCGTCGGGAGAGGCGCTATCGGACCGAGCGCTTCCAAGCCGCTGCGTTCCGTCACGCGTGCGATGGGTTCCTTGAGGGTGCCGGCAGCAGGCGATGCCGTCGGTCGAGCAGAGACGAGTACTGCGGTTCAGAGAAACCTCGGGAACGCGCGCTTCGCTCAGCTGGCTGCAATGGGCGGGCTAAACAACACATCCACTTTGGCCGATTCCTCTACGCCCGAGAGGGATCTCAGGACCAAACAGAGTCGACAGCCAGCAGTCCAAGAGGTGAGGAAGACCGCAGCGCCGAACGTGTCGCCAACAAGGAACGAAAAGATTGAGAGCAAAGGCGCGTCCGTTCCATTGCCACCTCTACACGGAGAAGGTCGGTCCAATGAACAGAGGGCCCATGGGAGCGTGGTGCGCTTGAGCGGACACACGGACGCGCAATTCGATGGTGGCCGCTTTCAGACGGTCGGTGTCAAGACCACGCCCGGTTCCGAGTGCCCCGGTTGCGAAGAGCAGCAGTGTGTCCATGTGACCGGCACGCTGGTGGCCACGTATCACGTGAGCACCCAGATCACGTTGCCGCGAGTCTCCGACTACGGCGACTTGACCCCGTGTCAGCGCCGCCGCATCAAAGACGCTATCGACAACACCCTCGCGCCCCACGAACGGGAGCATGTGCGTGCGTACACCCAGTACAACGGCACGACGCGCCGTCCTTTCGATCTTACCCTCTGCCGCAACGAGCTCAATGCCGCGATTCGGGCGATGTTCCAAGACGAGGAAGCCTCGCGCCGCAGCGCAGCCCAGGCCGCCAGCGACGCGCTCGACCCCTTCGATTTCCCAGTTGACCTGGAATGCGGGAACGCATCGCCTCACGATGCGTCATCTGCCGTCAGTGACGACAGCCAATCAGGCCAAGCCGACGATGATCGGTCTGCTGGATTCTCTCAGGAAACGTGATGCCAGCGCCTGAGATCCACGGTCTCCGCTAACAGAGTTCGCACCTCGCACGACGACGAAGGTTGCTTCGACGTCAGCTCCTAGAAAAAGGAGTGTGTCGCTGAACGGGTATCACTACCGTGTTGGACTTGCCGACATAGACGGAAGGGTTCCGGAGATTTCTAAGGTCGCGAAAGGCCTCAGTTCCGTCCAGTCGCTCTTCCGTTTCAAACCGGTTCAAATTCCGGCACCGCGGGGTGCGGTCAAGACGATGGACGGCGAAGCGCAACTCTACATCCCGTCGCTGTCTCCTTCGTTCTATGTTCTATGAGCGCATCTCGCCCTTGGAAATCGATTACGTGGTGTGTTGGACGTCCCGTTTGTTGGCATTCGATGAGAAAGACAAAGTGAGGTACAACTATCTCACTTCCGGCACGCCCGTGGATGAAAGAGTATTCTTCATCTCGCACTCCGGCCTACGAGGATATGCAGAGGAGGCGGGAGTGAGCTTCCATGTAGCTCTTGCTCTCATGATCACTTCCGAGCTCGTCGATCACTTCCTCGAGGTCGGGTACCACAAGGAAACGCGCGGTTGCCCGATGGACTTCACCGAGGATCACTCCGACCTCGTACCCGGCTTGCGAACCGGACGGTTCTGCCGCCCTTGCACGCGTAGGCTCGACAAGAACAAAGATTTGAAGGCGGCTGTCGAGGCCATGCTCGCCTGGGGACGCTAGGCGATTCCGCATCCGCGACAAGGGGGGCGTGAAAGAATCGCCATTCGGCAGCGGTGACATGACCTGGCCCAGTCAGATGGTGAAAGCCGTCGGAAGATGCCGGGAAAAAAGAATGGGCAGGGAGTGAATTGAACACTCGACACAGGGATTTTCAGTCCCTTGCTCTACCGACTGAGCTACCTGCCCGTTTCGTTGAACGGCGGCGGAACGTACCAAAGACGGACGCCGCATCGCAAGGGGGTTGGCGTGCAGGTTCGAGCGCCGTCGACCCAGAGCCGACGCGCCCGCATGCCCCCCAACCTCTAGTTTACATAGATGGCGTTGGCGTAGATCCAGACGAAATCTTTGGCGAGGATCTTGGTAGCGTCGCTGCCCAGGTCCTCGCGCAGGTGCAACGGTACCATACGGACCTCGGCACGGTAGGCGCCGGGTTCGGTGGGCGTGAAGCTCAGATCTCCTGGACCGGAAGCGACTTCGACGAAGCCTCCCGTTTGTGCGCGCAGGATTCTGACCTGCAACGTCGGCGGGGTTCGGCTGGGGTCGAGACCGCGTACGTGCGGCGGCGTAACCCGCAACGCCGGGCCGCTGGCAAGGTCGACCTCTCCGCCCATCTCGACAATCTGATTGCCGGCCTCGGCGTGATAGTCGAAGCCCTCCGGGTATCCCATCACTTCGAATGCCGCGTAGAGCCGGCGCGAGAGCAGTGCCTCCTTTAGATGGCGATCGTCCCAACTGCCGTCACTCTCGGGCCGGACGAGCAGATGATTCGAAAACCAGATCATCATGCGCCGGTAGCTGTCGACGCGCTCACCGTCGAACATCCGTGAGGGAAACGTATTGCGGTGGCAATCGGTTCCGACCGTGGTCACCCGCTTGACGCCACTGGCCAATACCGTGCCCCACATCTTCAGGTAGCGCGGGTCTTCGGAAATCAAGTCGAGGAGCGCAAGATTGGGGTTCGGGAATCCCTTGTCCTTTTGGTCGAGACGAAACAACAGCTCGATGGCCGGGCCGGGTGTGCGCAGCAGGTTGGCGTGGATGTTGTACATCTCGAAGCCGTCGATGGGCCAATCGCGCAACTGCTCGAGGGTCCAGTCCTCCGTGTGTGCCGTGAGAATCACCGCGCCCTTGGCGTGCTGCGCTTCCGCTCCTTCGACCGTACGCGAACTGTAGACGCTGGCACGCTCGTCAATGGTCCCGTCGACGTGTTCCTCCAAACCGACCGGCATGAAGCCCGATTCGTTACCCGCAAGAATCAGCGCCCGCGATCCGTCCGCGCACGCGGCCCACGAGGCAATCGGTTTGCCCTCGCGTTCGACGAGCTGGTCGCCGCGATCGGGGCGGTAGAGCAACACGTCGGGGAACTCGTATGCGGCGAACGAAGCGCTGTGGTCGCTGAGCATCACGAAGTCGTGGCGTGACTGGCAGAGCCCGCGGCGGAAATCGTTGAAACAGACTTCGTCGCGCATGCCGTTCTTCACCGGCTGATTGTCGCAAGCGTCGTGAGAGTAATAACTGTGGGCGTGAATGAGACCGCGACGATCGAGAAAGCCGCGAGCGTTGGGTGGTTCGATCGACGGATAAACCACGGCCGGATACCAGCTCGGCGAAAGCCCATCTGGGCACCCGTTGAGCCCGCGGTTTGCGGCGACGATCAGCTCGTCGACGGTCACGTTGTGATCGCCATTGCCATCGAAGACGGCGCACGTCGACAGGCCGAGGGTTCCGAGAGCAATTGCCGTCCCACGTACGAGCTCATCGATCGTAACCGAACCATTGGCGTCGCAATCGCCGCTGCAAATCTGCGCACTCGAAGCGCTGGTCAGGATCGCGATGGCTCCCAAAACCACGACAACCGAGGGCAGCATGGTGGCACCACTTCTTTTGATTTCGCGCACGGAAGTCCTTCCTCAAACCCGTTGCGCGGTTAGCGCGTCGAAACCGCAGTTGTCAAACCGAAACCACCTGTCTTTAGTAAGGAGCACTGCAAATGCGCAGGGATGTGCGTTCTGTTGGGACAAAGCGCTACGCCACGGCTCGTGCCGTCAGTTGGCGCGGAGAAAGTGGTTCGGTAAGATGCGCACAGTTGGACCGAGTCTCCGGGACCACCCAGCCGCGCAGCCGTTGACAGTGCGGGGGCTGTTGGCTAAGCGTCCGCCGTGTGGTGACTTGCTCCGGTCAAGCTGCTCTGACGCTCGACCGGATTTTTTTTACGCGTGCGGCATCTTCCCGCTCGCCGTCATTCACGGCATCGATGTTTACGTCAAGGAGGAAGATTTATGGCCGAGAAGAAGGCCAAAACGGCTGAAAAAGGTGGCGCAGCTCAGCAGAAGCGCGCCTGTCCAAGTTGCGGTGCCGATAGTCGCGTGACGATGTTCACGGGATTCGGCCCCAAGGGTTTTTTTTGGGTCTGCGACAAGAACTGCGGTTACTCGGAACGTACACGCTGACAGCCGAGGAGAGTACCATGGGTCGAGCACCAAAGAAGGACAAGTCGAAGAAGGGCGGCCTGAGGATCTTCGAAGACGACACGAGCACGGAGGCCGAAGAGGAAGGCGATCTTCCAAAAGACGAAGCCGGGCGCCGCAAGATCAAGCGCCAGTACGAGGACCTGCGCGGCATCCGCGTCGAGAAGCTGAAGGGCCGCATCCTCAACCGCGAACGCATCAACAAGACGATCGAGGGCATCTACTTCATCTGCTCCGAATGCAAGAAGGTCTGCCACAATATGGACGAAGGTCTGGTGGAAGATCCAAACAACCAGAACAACCTCTGCTCCGCCTGCGCCAAAGCCAAAGGCAAGCAGGTAGCTGCGTAACGTCGATCTCGACGTCGTTCGGTGCCGAGGAAGGCTTGGCCTTCCAGCACCCTTTCAAGCTCGGGATTTTGACGAATTGCGTTCCGGGCGGCGCTTCTTCTTTTGCAGCTGTGCGAGATGCGCCTCGAAGTCGGGCGCCAGCGGGCTGCTCACCTCGACCCGTTCCTCTTTGACGGGATGAGTAAATTCCAACCTTGCGGCGTGAAGAAATGGGCGCGGCGCGTTGATGCGTGAATCGTACAGAGTGTCGCCGACGACCGGATGTCCGAGCGCCGACATGTGGACGCGGATCTGGTGCATGACACCGGTTTCGATCTGAATCGCGAGCAGGGTTTCTGTGCCGAAACGTTCGACGGGGCGGTAGACGGTAATCGCAAGTTGTGCAGCGCTGCCGGATGGTTGTTCGCGCACCTTGCTCCCCTTCTTGCCCGTGTGTGCGAGCCAGGTTCGCCGCTTGCCGCCTACCTCAAGGTCTCCTTCGACGATGGCGAGATATTCCTTGACGACCGTATGATCGCGAAACTGCTGCCGCAGGTCGTCGTATGAGGATGCTGTACGCGCCGCGAGCACGACCCCCGATGTGCTGGTGTCGAGGCGGTGTACCAATCCAGCTTCGAGTGGATTGGTGACGGTCGCCAAGCGATCATCAAGTGACATCAAGAAGTTGGCGACGGTCCCGGTTTCATCGGCGCGGATCGCAACCGACGGAATCCCGGCAGGTTTGTCGACCGCAAAGAGGCTCTCATCAGCGTACAACACCGATAGGTTCAAGTCTGGATTCGGCTGCAGCGCCGGCCGCATCTCAGCGAACGCGACGTTGTCGCCCGCGGCGATCGGTTGACTCTTGCGGGCGCGGCGGCCGTTGAGCCGCACCCTTCCGGCTGCAATTGCTTCGTTCGCCTTGCGTCGAGACCAGCCAGCCACGTGGCGAGCCAAGAAGGTATCGATCCGCGTCCCCGCATCTTCGTCGCTCACCGTCAGTGTCGGCACGTCTTCCTCAGATCCGCTTCGAGCTCCCGCCGTTGCGGGACATATCTGCTGGCTCGACGGCGACATCATCTATAAAGGAGGAGCCTATGGACTGGAACCATTGGCGCAAGGAATTTCCGATCACCGAGCGAGTGACCCACTTCAACCATGCCGGCGTGTCGCCGGTATCGCGGCGGGTCGTCGAAGCGGTGGGCAAGTTCGGCAGCGAAGCCCTCGTCGTCGATCGCGCTCTACAGCAGGGTTGGGAGGAACGCACGGAGAAGGCTCGGGCGGCGTTCGCAACCTTAGTCGGCGCGCACTCCGACGAGGTCGCCTTCGTGAAGAATACTTCGGAGGGATTGTCACTGGTCGCTGCCGGCTTGGACTGGCGTGCAGGTGACAACGTCATTGCCGTCGACAACGAGTATCCGTCGAACATCTATCCGTGGTTCGGTTTGCGACGCTGGGGCGTCGAAACCCGCCTGGTGCGCACGCGCCGCGGCCGAGTGCACGTAGACGACGTCGCCGCGCTTGCCGACCAGCGAACCCGGCTGCTGTCGGTGAGCTTCGTCGACTGGAACAGCGGGGCGCGCACCGATCTGCGGCCGCTTGCCGAGCATTGCCGCGAACGCGGCATGTTCTTTTGCGTCGACGGGATCCAGGGGGTCGGAGCCATACAACTCGATGTCGAAGCCAGTGGGATCGATTTTCTTGCGGTCGGCGGACACAAGTGGCTCCTAGCCCATGAAGGATGCGGGTGCCTGTTTGTGTCGCGCCGCGTGAACCCGCAGCTGCATTCGGTCTTGCACGGCTGGAAGAGCGTGACCGACGCCGATACGTATCTGCCGTATCATTTCAATCCGCGTCCCGACGCGGCCAAGCTCGAACCCGGCAGCCCGTCGCATCTCGCTGCACACGCACTCGGCGCGGCGCTGGATCTGTTGCTGGAGATCGGACCGGCGCAAGTCGAAGAACGAATCATGGAGATCACCGATCGCCTGGCGACAGGTCTGCGTACCAACGGCGCGGAAGTACTGAGTCCGTGGGAACGCGGTTGGCGCTCGGGCATTGTCGTCTTCCGACGCGGTGACGATCCGCAGGGCTTGTGCTTCAAGCTCAACCAGCGCGGCTTCGTCGTCCGCGTGCGCGGCGGTGGGATTCGCGTCGCGCCGCACTTCTACAACAACGAAGAAGACATCGATCGGCTCGTGGTGGCGCTGGGGGAGGTATGAGGTCGCGAGGTCTTGAGGTTGTGAGGCGTGAGATCAAGGTCTCAGCCGACAGGTGCCTCTAGATTTTCGGCAATCAGCCGATACACCTTGCGCGACAGCAACAGGGCGAAGTGTCCGACGTCATTCACTTGGATGTTGAAAGCCAGCGGGTAGTGAGCGCTGCTTGCCGGTTGCACGGTTGCGTCGAAGCTCGACTGGATCGCGATGAAGTCGAATTGCTGCGGCAGGCGATCGCCGGCATTGAGCCCGTGGATGACCTTCGAGTCTGGCGCAAAGTCGCTGAGTGCAGGGACCCAGCGGGCCAGCTCGGTGCCAAAGTGCGGAGTGCCCAGGGTGACGATGCGTCGTACACGCGGTGCTGTGTAGCGCCGCGCAAACAAACGAGTCACCAGACCTCCGATACCGTACCCGATCAACGTTACCGGCTTGTCCGGAACGGTGGCTGCCGTTGTGTCGACGAACTGTCGCAGCTCTCGCGCCGCGGCCTCGATGTCGAGGCGCACGGAACGATAGTCGAAGGTGCACACGGGTCCCCAGCCGGCGTGCGTCAGGCGGCGCCGCAGCAGCCACCAGCAGCCGCGATTGCCGCCGAAGCCGTGCACCAGGATCAAAGGTCCGCGTTGCGCTCGTGCCGAGCATCGGTTGGTGATTCGGCCGATGGCAAGAAAGAGCAAGACGGTTGCGAACGCCGCGCATTCGGCGGCAAACGAAAATCCAGCGTGTAAGAGGCCCAGGCGGTCTGCTTGCGGAGCGGGCCCGGCACGCCTTTGTTGCACAGCGCGAGTGACGTAGGTCGCAGCTGTCGCCAGCACGACCAGCAGCGCGAAGAGCTTGAATCCAAGCAGCACCTCATGCATCAGCGCTGCAACTTAGCAAGGCGGGTGGACGGCGCGAAACCAGATCCCCGGTCGCCGCAAGGTGTCGGAGCTGCTAGATGGGTCGTATGGGCTTGCCCGTTCCGCAACCCGAATCGAACGACCTGCTCAGCGAGCCTGGGCCGCTGCGCCGCTTGGGTTTCCTGCCGGGGTTCGTTTGCCGCCGCTTTCTATCGCAGGTGCGCATGGATCCGGGAGCCATCGAGCATCTGCGGGGACTCGCGGCAAGAGGCAGCATCGTCTACGTGATGCGCTACCGTTCGCTGGTCGACTACATGTTGGTCGCCTACGTGTTGCTGCGCGAGGGCCTGCCGTTGCCGGAGTTCGTATCGGATGTGCCGAGCTTGTTGCTGCGGCCGCTGGGGGAAGTCCTGCGCACGTTGTCCGAACGCTTACGCCAACGCCGCGCCTTGAGAGGCGCGGCGCGACACGATCAGGATCGTGATCGTTGCCAGCGTTTGGTCGGCGAAGGTAAGCCCACGCTTATCTTCATGCGCAGCCGGTCTCCTGGCCTGCAGATCTTTGGCAGCCGTCGCGTTGCGCTGCAGCGCGTTCGCAGCGGAACCGACTATCTGCGGGAGATCGTTCATGCCGGACTGTCGAGCGGACAGGAGGTCTTCCTGGTGCCCCTCGCGGTGTTGCGCGGGCGTGGCTACCGGCGCAAGGAATCGCGCTTGGCAACGCTGGTCTACAGCGTTCAAGAAGCACCCGGCGACGTCAAACGACTGCTCTCGCTGCTCTGGAATGCCCGCGAGACCAGCATCACCGTGGGCAAGCACGTACAGCTCAACGAGCTCGTGCGCCAGCATGGTAACGAGGGTGAAGAGCGTATCGTGCGGCGGTTGGCGCGCGCACTGCAGATTTTTCTCTACCGCGAAGAAAAATTGGTCTGGGGGCCGGCCCTGTTGCCGAAGGAGCGAATTCGGCAAATGGTCGTCCACACCGAAGAGTTGGCACTGCTCATCGCTCAATTGGCGCGCCAGCAGAACCAACCACAAGCAAAGTTGTGGAAGACGGCGGAGCGCTACTTCGACGAGATGGCCGCCAACTTTCAGGGCTCGTATTTCACGATTCTCGAATTTGCGTTCAATCGAATCTGGCCGCGCATTTTTCAGGGCTTTGACTACCGCGGCCTCGACGACGTCATCGAATGCGCCAAACAGCATCCGGTGGTGCTGGTCCCGTGCCACCGCAGCCATTTCGACTACCTGATCTTGTCCTACCTGTTCCACCTGAACTATCTGAGCCCGCCGCACATCGCCGCCGGCATCAACCTGTCGTTTTGGCCTCTGGGGCCGTTGTTCCGCGGTGCCGGAGCCTATTTCATCCGGCGCAGCTTCGAAGACAACGAGCTCTACAAGTCGGTGTTCCGCAGTTATCTCGCCTACCTGATTCGCGAGGGCTACACCCAAGAGTTCTTCATCGAAGGCGGTCGCAGCCGTACGGGCAAGATCCTCACGCCGAAGATGGGGGTCTTGTCGGCGATCGTAAACGCCTACATCGGCGGGGCGCGCAGCGACCTCTACTTCGTTCCGGTTTCGATTCAGTACGGCCGCGTCGTCGAAGAAGAATCGTACTCACGCGAGCTGGTGGGTGCCGAGAAGGAAAAAGAGTCGCTGCTGGGATTGCTCAAGGCACGCACGGTGTTGCGACAGAAACGCGGGACCGTCTATGTAACCTTTGCAGCGCCGATTTCCCTGCGCGAGGTGCTGGGTGAGCGCAAGGAGCTCTTCCGCGATTCCGGCGACAATCCGCCGGTCGAAGAACAAAAGCGGCGCTTCATTCAAAAGCTCGGCTTTCGTCTGTTGCGCGACGTCAACGCAGTGACCGTGGCCGGCGCCACCTCGGTCAGCTCGACGGTGCTGTTGAGCTCGCCGCGCGCGGCGTGGCGTTACGCCGACTTTTTGTCGTCGGCGCAGTCGCTGCTCCATTTTCTGCGACACGAACAAGTGGCGCTGACCGCATCGCTCGAGCGCAACGCCAATGACTTTCTCGAGAACCTGGCATTTTTGGAAAGCGGCGGCTTGATCAAGCGGCTGCCGAACGACGGCGTGGTGATTCATGTACCCGCCGAAAAGCGCATGGCTCTCGACTTCTACAAGAACAATATCCTCCACTTCTTCCTGCTCCCGGCTCTATTGACGCGTGGATTGCTGCGCAATTTGCGCGGCGCAGCCCTGCGCGACGACGTCCACTGGTGGCTCGAGCTCTACCGCTGGGAGTTCCCGCTGCCGGAGCGCGAGGAGATATCCGCGCAGTTGGGACGCTTGCTCGAGTACTACCGCGCCATCGGTGCTTTGGGTGCCGGCGACCGTATCGCGGTGGAACATCCGTTTGTGCGCACGACGGCCGGGCTCCTCGACAACTTTTGCGAAGCCTATTGGGAGACAGGGCGAACGTTGTCGCAGATCGACGGCGGTGCCGTCGCGCTCAAAGTTTTCCTGGAAACGGCACGCAAGCGCTACGATACCGGCTTGCTTCTTGGTGAAGTGAAGCGACCCGAGGGAAAGTCGACGGTGACGCTGGAAAACGCCGTGAATCGCTATGCCGAAATGGGTTTGGCGGCGGTCGATCGTAAGGGCAAGGATCGACTGGTGCGGCAGGGATCGCGTGCCGACGTCTTGGCGCCAACCTTGGACCGCTTGGCTGCCGCGTTGGACGCTGACAATCGAGCCGCGAGCTTCGGCGAACAACGCTGAAGCCACCGCGACCCCGCTGTGGCCTCTGCGGCGGGTCGAGTTGTCGGTTGGCAAGCGGCGCAGGAGGTCGTAGACTTGCGTTACGCTTCCAATGACGATGCGATCGCATTTCCAGACAGCGGGTATTCTAGCGGCTGCGCTTGCAGTCTCGGCGTGTCGTTCGTCCATGCCGAGCGAGGTCGAAGTCGAGGTGCGGGGCATCGGCATCGACCACGCGTCGCATTCGCCGGTTGTGTTGTTGCAGGATCGTGATCGCAAGCTGGCGTTGCCGATCTGGATCGGCGCGGGCGAAGCCCAGGCGATAGCCATACAACTTCAGGGTGTCGCTCCGCCGCGTCCGCTGACGCACGATCTCGTCAAGACGATTCTCGACGGTGCCGGTGTTGAGCTGCAACGCGTCGTCATCACGGATTTGCAGGAGAGCACCTACCTGGCGCACATCCATTTGCGCTCCGGCCGCAAGGATCTCGACGTTGCCAGCCGCCCGAGCGACGCCATCGCCTTGGCGATGCGTTTTCAGCGCCCGATCTTCGTTGTCCGCTCGCTCTTCAAAGGGGACGGTGCGATCGATCTGGCGCACAGCGGTGCGAGCGCCACGGCAAACGTCGATGGTCTGACCGTGCAGAATCTTACCGACGAGTTGGCCGATTATTTTTCGCTGCCGTCGGGCCAAGGTGTTCTGGTCGCCGACGTCGGGCCGGACTCCGATGGCGCCTTTCGGCGCGGGGACGTCATTCTTGAAGTCGAAGGCGCGACCGTCACCGGCGTTGGTGATTTCGAGCGCAAGATGCATGACGCCGACAGCAAAGTGACGCTATCGGTACAGCGCGGCGGCGAACGTTTGAAGGTGTCTGCGGCCCACAAACGGAACCGCTGATCGCTCGGACGCCGAGCTCACCGTGCGGCCGGGGTCGGGGGCTCTCGGACTTCGACCGAGCTGATGAAGAACGTACCCGGGACGACTGCGAGCTGGAAGTTTCCCATGATCCGGACCTCCTGATTCGCCGGAGCATTGAGAAGCTGATCGACCGCTGCGTCCGAACCAAGCAGGCTGAAGGGGATCCGATACGGTTCAAACGCTGAGATGATATCGAAGTAGGCGACGTTTCCCGTGTTCACCTGCAGTTTGGTGACGTACAGCTGCACCAGCCTCTTGCGTGCGCGAACGTTCCAGACGGCAATGGTTGTTACCGAATCAGGTTTAGCGCCGACATAGGCGTCGATCCGTGCAGCGATCGGCAGCTTGCCGAAGTGACGCGCCCAAGCTGGCGATGCCGCGACCAGTCCCAGAGCGACGACAAGCGCCAGGCACCGCCGGAAATCCCAAGGTCGGTTCACGTGCGTAGCTTTTCTCGCTCGCCGGGCTTGGTCAAGTAAGGTTTTACGCCAACTCGCGAGGTGTGGCGCGCGCATAAGTCGAGCTGTTCCAATCATTAGCCGGCGTTCGATCGCTTCTGGTACAGCGCTGTTGACGAAGCGCAGCGATGCGTGACAGATATGACAAATTCTGGAGAACAACTTGATTCTTTCCTGGGTTGTGAAGTAAACGCGGCGCGGCTGGCGACCACCGTGAGCGATGAGTACGAGAATGCTGATGCGGTCGAGGGGCCGGAGCGGCGAGTTGAGGTAGCGACACGCGAGTTGGTAAGGACCATCAATGAATCGGATGTTGAATCGCGTGAGTCACTGCGGGCGCTCGCAATTGAAATGCTTCGTGAGGAAGTGCAAACCGTCGACGAACGTTCCAGCCTGTCGCGGGCTGCGGCAACCGAGAAAGAGTTCAACGCTTTCGGCATCGCCATCCCACTTGGGCTCATGGGGATGGTACTCGTGTTTCTCTTTCCCCTGGTTGGAATCGTGATGTTTGCGGCCGCGGCGGTGATGCTGGCCTGGGGCTTGGGCAGCACGCTGTTGAGGCGTAGCTGATTGAGCTAAAGGACCGAATTATGGCGAAAGCAGAGAAAGAGCAGACGCCGGAAGAATTGGCGGCGCTCGAAGAGCGGCGCCGAATCGAGCAGGCGCTCGAGCGCGGCAAGCGTGAGAAGGAGCGGGCGCAGCTGGGTGGCCTCTGGTCGCGGCGTGATTTTTTCGGACGTTTGAGCTGGGGAGGCTTTGGAGTTTTCGGCGGGATCAGCTTGCTGGCAGCGGTGCGCTCGACATTCCCGCGTGTTTTGTTCACCCCGCCTTCGACATTCAAAGCGGGTTTTCCCGGCGACTATCCGATGGGCGAGGTCAGCGAGCGCTTCAAGAAAGAGTTCCGTGTCTGGATCGTGCGCAATGAGGAAGGCTTCTACGCGATTTACGCGAAATGCACGCATCTGGGCTGTACGCCGCGCTGGTTGACGACGGAAAGCAAGTTCAAGTGTCCTTGCCACGGCAGCGGCTATTACAAGACCGGCGTGAACTTCGAAGGCCCGGCGCCGCGACCGATGGACCGCGTCCGTATCTCACTCGCCGAAGATGGGCAGCTGCTGGTCGATATCAGCGTCAAGTATGTCTACGGCACGTGGGATAAACCAGGGGCATTTCTCAAAGTCTGATCCGATCGCGATCGGCATCAAAGAAAAACGGTTGGGGAAACAAGCATGGCGATGTTTGATGAAGTGAAACGCCAGATCATGGAATCGCAGGTCTGGCAATCGATTTTCCGGCATGGCTACGAGGATACGCCGCGCAATCGTATCCTGATGGTCTCCGGGAACGTTTGGTTGCATTTGCATCCATCGAAGGTCCGCAAGCACGCGACGCGCTTGCGCTTCACCTGGTGTATGGGCGGCATCACGTTCTTAATGTTCCTGGTCACCGTCGTGACCGGTGTCTACCTCATGTTCTACTACCGGCCGACGGCGGAATACGCCTATGCCGACATGAAGTACCTCGAGTTCGACATGCCCTTCGGAATGCTGATGCGCAATATGCATCGCTGGGCGGCGCACGGCATGGTCATCGCGGTGTGGCTGCACATGTTCCGCGTCTTCCTCACCGGGTCCTACAAGCCGCCACGCGAGTTCAACTGGGTGATCGGGGTGATCTTGCTGGTGCTGACGTTGCTGTTGAGCTTTACCGGCTACCTGCTGCCGTGGGATCAGCTGTCGATTTGGGCCGTCACGGTCGGCTCCAACATGGGACGCGCCACACCACTGCTCGGCCACGAAGGGCCGTTCCACGAGTTCGTCGGCGTCAACCCGATCTACGATGCGCGCGCCTTCCTGTTCGGTGGCGGCGAGATCGGACCGCACACGCTGCTGCGTTTCTACAT
>JACQEN010000241.1 GCA_016200585.1 Deltaproteobacteria bacterium | reverse complement strand
GCGTCGAGTCGAGGTAGTAGTAGCACTCCTTCACGTCCTCACCGTGGTTGCCTTCGTTGCCGGTGAGGCCGAAAAGGCGTTCTTTGAGAATCGGATCGCGTCCGTTCCACAACGCCACGGCAAAGCAGATCTCCTGATGGCGGTCGCAGATACCGGCCAGCCCATCTTCATTCCAGCGATAGGCACGCGAGCGTGCTTGATCGTGCGGAAAGAAATCCCAGGCCGTGCCGTGCGGGCTGTAGTCTTCGCGCACCGTGCCCCAGGCACGCTCGCTGACGTACGGCCCCCAGCGCTTCCAATTCTTCTCGCGCCGCGCGTCTTCGTCCAGCCGCCGTTGCTCCGAAGTCATGACCTTGGCCGTCTTTGTGTCCCGTTTTGCCACATTGCTTCGATGCCAAATCCCGAGAGCGGTTTCGTCAGGGGAGAAGCTTGACGATCGTTTCAATCGTCAATGATCCAATCCTCAATCGTCAATCGATCGCGTAGCGTTCAACTCAAGCCCCGGTCACCGTCTTGATCGCCGCGGCGGCAACGTTGCAAAGACGATCCAACTCATCGGCGCGAATGCACAGCGGCGGCATGAGGATCAACACGTTGCCGAGCGGCCGAAGGATGACCCCGTGCTGGCGTGCTTCGAGGATGACCTTCATGCCGATGCGCTCTGCGCTCGGGTAGGTTCGTCGCGACCGACGATCGGCGACCAGCTCGATACCGGCCATCAGGCCGACCTGGCGGATGTCGCCGACGTGCGGCAACGGCGCGAAGTCGCGCGCCAGTCGTTCCGTCAGCTGCCGCGACCGTTGCACGACGTTCGCCAAGACACGTTCTTCAACGAAGACGTCGAGGTTGGAGTTGGCGACGGCGCAAGCCAGGGCGTTGCCGGTGTAGGTGTGGCCGTGAAAGAAAGCTTTGAGCTCTGCGTACGGCCCGAGGAACGCCTCGAAGATTTCGTTGCTGGCAAAGGTCGCCGCCAACGGCAGGTAACCGCCGGTGATGCCTTTGCCGACGCACATCAGGTCGGGCTCGATCTTTGCCTGCTCGATCGCGAACATCGTGCCGGTGCGGCCGAAGCCGGTTGCGACCTCGTCACAGATCAGCAGCACGCCGTGGCGGCGCGTGATCTCGCGCAGGGCGCGCACGTATTCGACCGGTTGCACCCACATGCCGGCGGCGCCTTGCATCAATGGTTCGATGATCAGCGCTGCGATCTCATGCCCGTGGAGCTCGAAGAGCTCTTCAGCGTCGCCGATCGCCGCCCCCAGCGCCGCTTCGGGATCGACCTGGCGTTCCCAGCGGTAGACATGCGGCGGGTTGATCTTGTGGCAGTCGAACAGCAGCGGCTTGTAGTGCCGGTGAAACGCTTCCGAGTAACCGACGCTGACCGCGCCGAGCGTATCGCCATGGTAGGCTTCGGTGAGCGACGCGAAATGCGTGCGGCGCGTTTCGCCGCGCAACTGCCAGTATTGAAACGCCAGCTTGAGAGCGATCTCGACAGCCGTCGCTCCGGCGTCGGAATAGAAGACACGTGTCAGATTCGGCGGCAGCAACTCGACCAGACGCTTGGCGAGCACGATCGACGGCGATCCGGCAAGGCCAAGCAAGGTCGTATGCGCGATCCGATCCAGCTGATCGCGCAGCGCCGCGTCGAGCTTCGGGTGACGGTGGCCGTGAACGTTGCACCACAACGACGAAACGCCGTCGAGATAGCGGCGGCCGTGGACGTCGATGAGGTAGGGTCCATCGCCGCGCTCGATGATCAGCGGCGGCTGCTCCAGCCACTCCTGCATCTGCGTGAACGGGTGCCAGAGATAGGCATGGTCCCACGCCACCAGCTCTTCCGGATTAGGTAGACTCATCTGCCTTGCGCCGCCACCGGCCGGCTGCGGAGCACCTGCGAAAAGCAAGCAACGGCCGCTTCGAGATCGCTGTGGGTGTGCGTGGACATCACGGTGGCACGCAATCGAGCCGTGCCGTCGGGCACGGTCGGCGGTCGGATGCCCTGGACGAAGGCGCCCGCTTCGAGCAGTTGTTCGGAGAGGCGCATCGTAGTTGTGGCGTCGCCGATGAAGATCGGCAGGATGTGTCCGGGCTCGGGCGCGACATCGAGTCCAAGCTGACGCAAAGCACTCCATAGAAAGCGGCTGTTCTGCGCCAGAGCAAGGCGGCGCTGCGGCTCGTCGCGGACGATGTCGAGAGCGGCCAGCGCTGCGGCGACCACCGGCGGCGGTAGCGCGGTGGTGTAGATGAAGCTGCGTGCCGTGTTGATCAACAGATCGACGATCGAGCGGCGCGCCGCCACGAAAGCGCCGAAGCTGCCCAACGCTTTGCCGAGCGTTCCCATCTGGACCGTCACCCGCTCCTGCAACCCTTGCGCTTCGACGACGCCGGCGCCGTTCGGTCCGACGACACCCGTGGCGTGCGCTTCATCGACCATGACCATGGCGTCGTAGCGTTCCGCGAGGTCGCACAGCGGACGCAACCGGGCGGTGTCGCCGTCCATGCTGAAGATCGAGTCGCTCACGATCAGCCGCCGGCGCGCCGCTGTCGTTTGCAGCATGTGTTCCAAGGCAGAGAGGTCGTTGTGCGGGTAGACGCAGACGCGGGAGCGCGACAGACGGCAACCGTCGATGATGCTGGCGTGGTTGAGCGCGTCGCTGAACACCGCGTCGCCGACGCCGACGAGGGCCGTGATCGTCCCGACATTCGCTTGGTAGCCGGAGTTGAACAGCAGCGCCGCCTGCGTGTGCTTCAAGACGGCCAGCCGTTCTTCCAGCTCATGATGCAAACGCATCGACCCCGAGATCAGCCGCGAGGCGCCGCTACCGACGCCGAAGTCGGTCGCGGCACGTTGTGCTGCTGCGATCAGACGCGGTTCGTTTGCCAACCCGAGATAGTTGTTCGAGCACAGCAGCAACGCACGCTGGCCGTCGACGGTGACCCAGGTGTCCTGCGGTCCGTCGACCATACGCATGCGTCGCATCAAACCCGCCGCAGCCCGTGCCTGCAGAGCGCGGGTGGCAAAGTCGTCGCCGCTCATCGGAGGTACGACGCTAGACAGGGTCGGGAGGCGAGTCAACGTCGGACGAGCCCTCGGGCACGCCCTACTCCGGTACCCGACACGGCAGCGGCGTCCATGTCGGTGGTGGAGCGATCGTCGCCCACGGCGTCGGCGTCGGGGCGCGAACGCAAACCGCAACCGGGCAGGCTTCCGCGGCGTGCGTGAGCGCCAGCAGCACTTCATCGATCGTGATCCGATCGTCACGGTTGGGATCGCCGGCTTGGCAGTCGGCCGTCGGCTCGTCGTCGAGCAGCAACGACACCATGTGGATGACCTCGGTGATGTCGACCGCACCGGAAGCATCGCAGTCACCGGCGCACGCAGCGGAGCCGCAACTGAAGCCGTGCGGACAGCCGCTGGCGGTGCAGTCATTGGCACCAAGGTAGAGGCAGCGTCCTTCCCAGCCGGGAAGCGCACAGCTTTCGGTCGGCAGGCACTGGCGGTCGCAGCATATGCCGTCGACACAGGAACCCGAAAAACACTGCCGACCGCTTACGCAGGGTTCTCCGCTCCACTTCTTGGGCCCAATCTTTTGACGCAGGACCTGCACCGTACTGTCGGTGTACGCGGTAACGACGACATCCGGTACCGCGTCACCGGTGACGTCGGCAGCGACCATTCGACGCGGCCCCAGACCGACGATGATCTGAGTAGCGAAATCGAACGTCCCGTCACCGCGTCCGGAGTAGGCGTTTACGAACCCCGGGGTTGCTTGTTGGGTTTCCGTCGCCCGCGTGCTGAACGAAACGGCCAGATCCATATGGGAATCGGAGTCGAAGTCGGCCGCGACGATGTCCTGAGGTGTGCAGCTGACCGCGATGCCGTTGAGTCGCAATGGGCAGCCGAACGTCACCGGCGGTCGAGCGCAGAAGGAAGCGTTCTCGGTTCCCAACAGGATCTCGATGCCGATCGTGTTTGTGCTGTCGGCAGTGACAACGGCTAGATCGAGTTTGCCGTCGTTGTTGAAATCGCCGGACGTCATAGCGACCGCATCGTGACCGGTCGGGAAGCCCGGACCCGATCCGGAGAAATCACCGTTGCCGTGGTTGAGAAGGACCGAAACTTCATCCCGTCCATCCGACTGCCTGTCGAGCAACAGCAAATCGTCCAACGCGTCACCATTGATGTCTGCAACAATGATCGAGCGGATGACGGGTGCGGAAGAAGTGGATTCAAGAGCGTGGTAACAGGGACCCAGAGCGGGCTCACGAAGGATGGCAAAGCAGTCGCCATACACAACGAACAAATCGGCGCCCGGATGGTCGTCAAAGCTTCCGGCCGCAACGACACTCGGACCGGGCTGCGGCAGCGCAAAGAACTGTGGCGAAGAGAAGCTGCTGCCCGACTGTCCGTAGATGAGAAAGATGCCGCCGCTGTAGCGATCGGCAACGGCGATGTCGGAATGATGGTCGCCGTTGAAATCGCCGGTGATGACGCCGTGCGACCACCGCCCAACGGGAATCTCGACAACAGTGCCGGTGAAATTGCCGTCCGCAGATCCGAAGAGTACCGATATCGTGTCGCGAACCGTGCTCGCCACGACGACATCCTGAATGCCGTCGTTGTTGAAGTCGTCAAAGGCGATAAAGGCCGGGCCGCTCGGGACCTTACGCGCAACCCCGGGCACGAAGCTGATTTGCGCCGCGCCGGCGGTTGCGATGAGCAACAACGACAGACCGAACATGGCGGCAACGTAGATTCGCATCATGCTTCTCTACGCAGTCGGCTACTGCAGCCGCCGCCGGACGTCAACGTAGAAAGACGAAGTGTACGTCGCCGCCATTTGCCCCATTCACGGGGCACCCAATTTTAGCCGGGTGATTCATCGCCCGGGGTAGCCGCCGAGCGATCTACGCGCTCGCAACTAGCGTATGCGCCGTTGCTTCGCTCACTCGCACGTCGACGACGGCACCCGGCGCGATGCCACCTCCCGCCGGAAGAACCGCCGTCTTGAAATGCAGCGTCTTGCCGACCAGCCAACCGTCGCGGCGGCGGGCCGGACCTTCGACCAGCACTTCGACCGTCGAGCCGATCAGCTTGCGGTTGATCGCCGCCGATTGCTCTTCCTGCTGTGCGATGACCGCTTGCAGACGACGGCTCTTCTCTTCGTCGCCGACGGTCTCATCCCACTTCGCGGCTTTGGTGCCCTCGCGCTGCGAGTACTTGAACATGAAAGCGCTGTCGTAGCCGACCTGGCGCATGAGCGAGAGCGTCGCTTCGAAGTCGGATTCCTCTTCACCCGGAAAACCGACGATGATGTCGGTGCTCAGCGCGATGCCCGGCTTGGCTTTGCGCAAGCGGTCGACGAGGTCGACGTACTGCTCGACACTGTAGCCACGTTCCATGCTTGCGAGGACGCGATTCGACCCCGACTGCACCGGCAGGTGCAACTGCGGGCAGACCTTGTCGCACTGGCCCATCGCCTCGATGACCGCAGCACTCATGTCCGACGGGTGCGGTGAGGTGAAACGGATGCGCTCGATGCCGTCGATGGAATTGGTGCGGCGCAGCAGCTCGGCAAAGTCGACGCCGTCGTGGCGATAGGCGTTCACCGTCTGTCCGAGGTAGACGACTTCGCGATAGCCGTCGGCGGCCAACTGCCGCACCTGGTCGAAGATTGCGGTAGCCGGCAGGCTGCGTTCACGCCCGCGCACGAACGGCACGATGCAGAAGGTGCAGAACTTGTCGCAGCCACGCATGATGGTGATCCAGCCGCGTACGCCGGCTTCACGCCGCGGTGCGATATCGGCATAGGTCTCGGCCTTGTCGAGACGCACGTCGACGAACGGGTCGCCGCCTGGCTCGCCCAGCAGCTCCGGCAAGCGGCGGTAGGCATCGGGACCGACGACGAAGTCGACGAACGGTAGCCGGTCCATGAGCTTGTCGCGAACGTGCTGCGCCATGCAGCCGGCGATGCCGAGTTGGACGTCCGGGCGGCCGTTCTTCATACGTACCAGGTCGCCGAGGCGGCCGATGATCCTCTCTTCGGCGTGCTCACGGATGGCGCAGGTGTTGAGCAAGATGACGTCGGCGCTCTGCGGGTCGGCGGTGCGCTGATAGCCGTTGCGCCCGAGGTGCCCGAAGAGCAGCTCGGTGTCGGCGATGTTCATTTGGCAGCCGTAGGTTTCGATGTAGACGCTTCGCATTGTAGAATTCTAGGAGCTCTAGCCGGTCCGAACATTGACCCGGCCGAAGTTGGTCCTATAACTTTCTGCTCAAACCATGACAATGCGACGTCCCCCGGCGCGTGACGCCTATGACCAGCTCGAAGCCAGCATGTTGCTCTGTCCGAAGTGCCGTGTGGCGCAGCCGGTGCGTAAACGGCTGTTGCTCGTCCTGCCGCAAGGCGACAAGTACGAGTACGTCTGCACGCGCTGCGGCTCGGTGTGCGGCGACAAGGTCGAGCCGCTGCCGCCGCGGCGGCTGGCTTGATGCCCTGCGATAGACAGCCCCCTCCCGACCTCTCCCGTGGCCAGGTATTGCCACGGGAGAGGAGGGTATCTCCGTCCTTCCTGCGGCGGATTCCTCCCCTGCGGCATGATCTCGCCGCGGGGGAGGTTCGGAGGGGGTGAATCATGCGCGTCGCCTCCCTCCTCCCCAGCGCTACGGAGATCGTCTGCGCTCTTGGCCTTGCCGATCAACTCGTCGGTATCTCGCACGAGTGCGACTATCCGCCCGAGATCGCCGGGCGGCCGGTGCTCACCGAAGCCAAGATCGACGCAGCGCAAGACTCGGCGACGATCGACTCGGCCGTGCGCCGGCTGGTGCAGGACGGCCTCAGCGTCTACCGCATCCGCGACACCGTTCTTGCCGAGCTGCGGCCGAATCTGATCGTCACGCAAGAGCAATGCGAGGTCTGCGCCGTTTCCTACAACGACGTCGTCACCGCGACGCGCGATCTCCTCGGTGCCAGCGCAACGATCGTCTCGCTCAAGCCGACGCGTCTCGATGACATCTTCGACGACTTCCGTCGCGTTGCCGCTGCGGCTGGTTGCGACGCTGCCGGCGAGGAGTTGATGCAGCGGTCGCGCGACCGACTCGATGCCGTTGCCCGGAGCTTGCGGCGAGCACATTCACGCCCGCGGGTTGCGTGTATCGAGTGGCTCGAACCGTTGATGGCGGCGGGCAACTGGGTTCCGGAGCTGGTGACCCTCGGCGGCGGCAGTTACGAAATGGTCGCGCCGGGCGAGCCCAGCAAGGCGATGACGTGGGATGATCTAGCCGCGTATGCCCCCGACGTCGTCATCCTCATGCCGTGTGGCTTCAAGCTCGAGCAGACGCAACGCGAGCTGGCGCGGCTGACCTCGCAGCCGGCATGGAGCAAACTGCCGGCGGTGCGCAATCGGCGCGTCTACGCCGTCGACGGCAATGCCTATCTCAACCGCCCCGGACCGCGCATCGTCGAAAGTGCCGAGCTCCTCGCCGGCCTGATTCAGCCCGGGTTCTACGCGCACAAGATTCCCGAGAAGAGCTATTTGAGAATTTGAGGGTTGTCCCTCTCATTCCTTCTCCGCTTGCTTGCCGATCTGATAGCGCATGAACTCCTTGACGAAGGACAACGACTCCATCGACGTCATGCGATCAAGGAATACTTTGCCGAGCAGATGGTCGCATTCATGCTGGGCGACGCGCGCTTCGAAACCTTTAGCCACGTAGTTGAGGCGCTTGCCCTGGCGGTCGTAGGCCTCGATCTTTACCTGCGTGAAGCGCGGCACTTTGCCGCGTAGATCCGGAACGCTCAGGCAGCCTTCCCAATCCTCGTCCGCTTCCTTGGTCTGCGGCGTGATCTTCGGATTGATCAACACCGTCAGCGGAATCGACTCGGCATCGGGATAGCGCGGGTTACCCTGGACCTCGAAGACAACGATTTGCTGCGACACGTGCACCTGTGGTGCGGCAAGGCCGGCGCCGTCATACTCGATCATGGTTTCGATGAGGTCGTCGATGAACTGCTGCACTTGCGGCGACTTGATGCCCTCGATCGCGACGGGTTCGGCAACCTTGCGCAATACCGGATGTCCGAGACGGGCAACTTTGAGAATGGCCATGAATTCGATCTAGCCGAGGTCGGGAAGGCGTACCAGTCGCCTTGTCGCTGTCCGCACACGCCACCGGTAGAGCCAAGGCGGCTGGAAGCCTCCCGTTCGCTATGCCGCTATGCCGCCTGAAGCACGAACTCGACTTTGATTGCTTGGAACGGAAACTCGATACCGCCGTCTGCGGTTCGATTGATCAGGCCGGCGGCAAGCAAGGCCTTCACGTCGCCGTGCACGGCCTTTACGTCACGCCCGACGCGGCGGGCGGCCTCACGAATCGATACCCGACCAGCGCCACACAACGCTTTGAGGAGCTCCCATCGTTTGGCGGTCAACACCTGCCAGAGCAGCTCGGGTTTGGCAAAGGCGATGCGCGCATCGTGCTCGCTGCGCCGCGTCTTGATGACTCGCGACGCATCGGCAAGGGTGTCCGCCAGCGAACGTACCTCAAGAACGACCGTGTTCATCATTCCACCTCTCTATGTCTGCATTGAAATCGGCCATCAGTTGGTCGGGCGTCGTGAAGACGTACCTCGCGCTCACCCGGCCGACGTGCCGGTGATCGCCCTTTCCGCGCTCGTTGTCGTAGCGAACCACACACTTACCGCCGACCACGTACGCCAGCCGGTATTTCAATGTATGCGTCGATGGCGGTAGCGGCTGCGGCAGCCGCCATAGGCTCACCTCCGCGAAGGCATCAGGAGCGATAACGACACGGCGGCGCATGAGCTCGGTGGCCCGCATGTTGGAGACGATGCCAACAGATGGTGGGTGTTGTCAACGGCACCAACGGTTCCAGAGTGACGAGAGCCCGCGGCCGACGTGCGCGACGCCGGGCTTGCCCGTTGCGGCAATGATCGTGTTCCCGCCCCTTCCATTGACACGCCTCTACGGGCATCTTCTCGACCGCAGCGGTGACGGCATGACCACAGATGCGCGCAACTACGACACGGTGGAAACCCTACGGGACGGCGGCTCGATTCGCATTCGTGCCATCCGCCCCGCCGACAAGGAGCGTCTGCTCGAACACTTTCACCGGCTGAGCCAACGTTCGGTGTACTTTCGTTTCTTCGGCGCCAAGAAGAAACTGACCGACGATGAGATCAAGCGCTTCACCGAGCCCGACTTCGTCCTTCACGTCGGACTGGTCGCGACGCTGCTCGAAGATGGACAGGAACACATCATCGGCGTCGGCCGCTACATGGTGCATCCGCAAGGCGACCCGCATCGCGCCGAAGTCGCGTTCGCCGTTGCCGACGATCATCAAGGGCGTGGCATCGGCACCGTGCTGCTCGAGCATCTGGTGCCGTTGGCGCGCGCCAACGGCATCACCGAATTCGAAGCCGATGTCCTCGGCGAGAACAACCAGATGCTGCACGTGTTCGGCAAGAGCGGCTTCGTCGTGCATCGCAGCGTCGAGGCGGGAGTCGTACACCTCAGCTTCCCGACCGAAGAAACCGATTTGTACGTCGAGACCAGCGAAAAGCGCGACCGCACCGCCGCCGCCGAGAGCATTCGCAAGCTGCTCAATCCAAGCTCCATCGCCATCGTCGGGGCATCGACGCACCGCGGAACGGTTGGCAATGCGTTGGTGGTCAACGCCAAGCGCTGCGGATTCACCGGACCCATCTGTCCGGTCCACCCGACGGCGCAAAGCATCGAAGGCCTGCGCACCTATCCCGCAGTGAGCGCCATCGGTGCACCCATCGACCTGGCCATCATCGCCGTGCCGGCGGCAGCGGTGGAAGAGGTCATCAAGGACTGCGCACGCTCCGACGTGCAATCGGTTGTCGTCATCTCGGCTGGTTTTGCCGAAGTATCGGCCGATGGCCGCAAGCAGGAAGCGACCTTGGCTCAACTGGTTCGCGGTGCCGGCATGCGCATGGTGGGTCCGAACTGTATGGGTCTGCTCAACACCGCGCCGGAGATCTCACTGAACGCCACCTTTGCTCCGACCTGGCCGCCGGCCGGCAACATCGGCATGCTGTCGCAGAGCGGCGCCCTCGGTCTGGCGATCCTCGATTACGTACATACCTTGAACGTCGGCATCTCGACCTTCGTCTCGGTCGGCAACAAAGCCGACGTTTCCGGCAACGACCTGATCAGCTACTGGGCGGAAGATCCGCGCACCAAGGTGATCGTTCTGTACCTCGAGAGCTTCGGGAACCCGCGCAAGTTCGCGCGCATCGCGCCGCTGGTGGCACGCCAGAAGCCGATCGTCGCGGTTAAATCCGGGCGCAGTGCGGCTGGCAGCCGCGCGGCATCGAGCCACTCGGCAGCGCTGGCGAGCCTCGATGTGGCCGTCGACGCGCTCTTCGAGCAGGCCGGGGTGATTCGCACCGACACGCTCGACGAGCTCTTCGGCGTAGCGGCACTGTTGGCAACGCAGCCGGTTCCAAACGGACCGCGTGTCGGCGTGGTCACCAACGCCGGCGGTCCGGGAATTCTCCTGGCCGACGCGTGCGAAGCTCATTCGCTGAAATTACCCGAGCTCAGCGAGTCGACGCTGCAAGCACTGCGGTCGTTCTTACCGCCGCAAGCCGGCCTGTCGAACCCGATCGACATGATCGCCTCGGCGACGCCGGAGCAGTTCGAACGGACCATTGCCTTGGTCGGTGGCGATCCCAACGTCGACGCCGTGGTGGCCATCTACATTCCGCTTTTCCTGACGCAAACCGAGGCCATTGCCAAAGCCATTGCCGCCGGTGCGGCTCAGGTGCCGGCCGAGAAGCCGGTGCTGTCGGTATTCATCTCGTCGAAAGGCGCGCCACCGATGCTCGCGGGGGCGCGCGGCCCTTTGCCGGCGTTTGCTTTTCCCGAAGAGGCAGCCATGGCGCTGGCCCGGGCGGTGCGCTACGGCCAGTGGCGGCAGCGGCCGCACGGCACGGTGCTGAAGCTCGAGCGCTTCTCGGCAAGTGCGATTCGTGCCGTCGTCGATCGCCTGTGCCAGACCGACAGCGCGGCGCAGTGGTTGAGCCATGAGGATCTCAGCACGATCTTGTGTGCTGCCGGTATCAGCGTCGCGGCACTCGAACAGACATCGGCCGCTGAGGCTTCGGCGGTTGCCGAGCGTCTCGGCTACCCGCTCGTGGCAAAGGCGGTCGCACCCGGTTTGCTGCACAAGAGCGACGTAGGCGGCGTGATCCTCGATCTGCATTCGCCGGAAGAAGTGGCGAACGCCGTGTCGACGTTGGACGAACGTATGAAAGCGATCGGCAGCCGTCTCGACGAAGTTGTCTTGGAACGGCAAGTCGAGCCCGGGATCGAGGCCCTGGTCGGCGTAACGACGGATCCAACCTTTGGGCCGCTAGTGGTGTGCGGGCTCGGGGGGATCATGGTCGAGCTATTGCGCGACGTATCGTTCCGGCTGACGCCCGTCAGCGACGTCGACGCCGCCGAAATGCTCGACAAGCTGCGCTCTGCAAAGCTGCTCGACGGTTACCGCGGCAAGCCGGCGGGCGACCGCGCGGCGTTGATCGACGTCATCATGCGCGTTTCGGCGCTGGTGGAAATCGTTCCTGAGTTGCGTGAGCTCGACCTCAACCCGGTGATGGTTCTGCCACCGGGAAAGGGCGCGATCGTGGTCGATGCCAGGATGCGGATCGGCAGAACTTGAGAATATCGACGATTGGCGATTCGATCATTGGTGATTTGGATCCGGGTTCCTGAGGTCAACCGATCCATCGCCAATCACCAAATCGTCAATCGTAACTCCCAATGTTTCTATAGATCGCGCATCTCGGTAGGGTGAGGCTCGCATGGCAACACAGAAACGTTACGCCCTCGATTCGTTGTTCGGACCCGCCGACGAGAACATCGTCAGCCATACTCCCCACGCACAGTATCTCGGCATCAAGGCCGTCGAGACCGGGCCGGGCTTTGCCGTCATGAAGCTGCCGTATCGCCACGAATTGGTGGGTGATCCGGCCCGCGGCGTGGTGTTCGGCGGGGTAATCACGACGTTGATCGATCAAGCGTCCGGTCTGGCCGTCGCCTGCTCCTTGGAAGAGCTGACCGCGATCGCCACCATCGACTTGCGCATCGACTACTTGCGGGCGGCCGAGCCGGGCAGAGATCTCTACACTCGTTCGGAGTGCTACAAGTTGACGCGCAACATCGCGTTCGTACGCGCCAGCGCTTGGGAACACGACATCGGCGATCCATTCGCGACCTGTCAGGCGACGTTCATGGTCGGCGCCAACAACGCCGGCAGCCCGTTTTCCGCGCGCTTCGCCAAAGGAGCCAAGCAATGAAGGAGCTGCTCGCAGCCATTCCCTACGCGCGCTTTCTCGGCGTCGGTATCGAGCCGGCCGAAGCAGGCTTCCAGTGCATCTTGCCGTTCCGGCCCGAGCTGATCGGCAACACCATGCTGCCGGCGATTCATGGCGGTGTGCTCGGCGCTTTTGCCGAGCTGACCGCGCTGCTCGGTTTGATCGACGAAACCGGCATCGACCGCGTTCCGAAGCCGGTGAGCTTCACGGTCGACTACCTGCGCACCGCCGGCCCGCGCGACACCCACGCCCGTGCCGAAATCTTCAAGCTCGGGCGCCGCATCGCCAACGTGCACGTCGTTGGCTGGCAAGACGATCCGCAGAAACCGGTGGTAGCGGGAAATGGCAAGTTCTTGTTCTAGCGGCGCGGTCGTTGGCAAGGCGAAAGGTCCAAAGTCGAAGGCGGCCGTTTGCCGCTCATCGAGCTTTCGACTGTTCAACCTTTGACTCTTCGACTCGTTCGGTGAAAGCCAGGGCAAATGGCCATCGAATCCATCAATCCGACCAACGGCAGGCTGCTCATGCGCTTCAAGCCTGCGTCGCTCAAAGACGTTGACGCGGCTCTGGAACGCGCGACGCGTGCCTTCGTAAAGTGGCGTGCCGTTGCCATCGCCGAACGTAGCGCCGTCCTGAAAAGCGTGGCCAGCGAGTTGCGCCTCGAGCGGGATCGCTTGGCGCAGCTGATCACTCTCGAGATGGGCAAGCCGATCCTGCAGTCGCTGGCCGAAATCGAGAAGTGTGCTACGGCGTGCGACTATTTTGCCGACACCGCCGCGGCGCTGCTGGCGCCCGAGCGCATCACGACGGAAGCAACGAACAGTTACGTGCGCTTCGATCCGATCGGCGCCGTGCTCGCCGTGATGCCGTGGAACTTTCCATTCTGGCAGGTCTTCCGTTTCGTGGCGCCGGCGTTGATGGCCGGCAATGTGGGATTGCTCAAGCACGCGTCGAATGTGCCGCAATGCGCCTTGGCCATCGAGAAGGTCCTGCGGGCCGGAGGCGTACCGGCCGGCGTCTTCCAAACCCTGCTGTTGCCGGCGCGGCTCGTCGACCGAGTGATTGCGGATCGGCGGATTGCGGCCGTGACCCTGACGGGTAGCGAGACGGCCGGCAGGAAGGTCGCGAGCGTCGCCGGCGCGCATCTCAAGAAGACCGTGCTCGAGTTGGGCGGCGCCGACCCATTCATCGTGCTTGCCGATGCCGACCTCGGCCATACATGTACCGTTGCGGCGCAAGCCCGCACGATCAACTCGGGACAGAGCTGCATTGCCGCGAAACGTTTCATCGTCGAAAGATCGATCGCCGGCGAATTTACTGCGCGCTTCGTCGATGCCATGCGCGCCCTGCGCGTCGGCGACCCACTCGATCCGGCGACGCAGGTGGGTCCGCTGGCGCGCCCGGACCTGGTTGTCGATCTGCACCGGCAGGTGCGCGCGTCGCTACGCAAAGGGGCCCGTTTGCTCACGGGAGGCAGGCCCGTCGATGCACCGGGTTATTTCTACGAGCCGACCGTGCTCGGCAACGTCAAACCGGGAATGCCGGCCTATGAAGAAGAGATGTTCGGACCCGTCGCCAGCGTCATCGTGGCACGCGACGCCGGCGACGCTTTGCGCATTGCCAACGATTCGCCCTTCGGCCTCGGTGCAAGCATCTGGACGCGAGATGTCGAGCGCGCCGAAAGGCTCGCGGCGCGTATCGAGTCGGGACTCGTGCACATCAACGACATGGTGAAGTCCGACCCGCGCCTGCCGTTTGGCGGCGTCAATCAATCGGGTTACGGACGCGAGCTCTCGGCGTACGGAATCAAGGAGTTCACCAACATCAAGACCGTGGTGGTGAAGTAAGGCCCGCGACTACCGGCCGCCGGGCGCGCCCATGTCGCCGGCGAGCGTGTGCGGACCGCCGCGCTGCAGGTCGAGACGAAAGATACTGCCGCGCGGCTTGGCCGGCACGTGCGCGATGCTGCCGCCGTGCGCTTGAATGATTTGCTTGGCGATGGCCAGGCCGAGCCCGGTGCCATACGGCTTGGTCGTTTCGAAGAGGCGGAAGAGCTCCAGACCCTCGGCGATTCCCGGGCCGTCGTCTTCGACGCAGATCTGTACCGTCTCCGGAGCCGGCTGTGAGCTGCGAACGGTGATCTTTCCCGATTGCGAGTCCAACGCTTCAATTGCGTTTTTCACGAGGTTGTCGATCACACGACGCAGCTTCTCGCTGTCGACATGAACGACCGGCAGTTCTCGCGGCGCTTCGAGCGCCAGGGCGATATCGTTCGAACGCGCGGTCGGCCGCCAGCGATCGACGCAATCTTGCAGGAACGGCCGCAGCGAGACCGGACGGAGCTGTAAACGCTGATCGCGGACGAATTCCTTCAGCTCACCCAGCATGGCGTCGAGTCGCGTGACCTCGGAAAGGATCTGGGTCACGGGTTGGATGATGCTCTCCAGAGTCTGACTCGGATCACGGGTAGCGCGGCGCAGGATGAGCTGCACCTGCATCGACAGCCCGGCCAGCGGGTTCGCAAAGTCGTGGAGAATTTTTGCCGTGATGGCACCGACGTCGGCGAGTCGCTCGCGCTGCGGCGCAATACGCTGCAGCTCGCGTAGGGCCTGCAGCGCTCGGTGGCAGGCGGTCACGTCGATGGCGATACCGCCGACCATGCCGACACTCCCGTCGGCAGAGAAAATCGGGAACTTGCTCGCCAGCCAGAACGTCGTACCCTCCGGCCGCGCTACGGTCTCCGTGGTCTGCACCACGCCGCGGGTCTCGACGACAGTTTGATCGCTGGCGCGTAGACGCTGAATGGCGTCGGGGGGCCATACCTCCGTGTCGCTCCGGCCGATAAATCCGCCCCGGGGTTTGGGGAAATGCTGCTCGAAGGCCGGGCTGACGTAGACATAGCGGCCTTCGAGATCCTTCATGAAGGCCACACCCGGAAGATGCTTCATGAACGTGTCAAAGCGATCCTGGCTGGCATGCAGCGCAGCCTCGTCGCGGCGGCGCTGCGACACGTCGCGTACGAAGGCGGTGAACATTCGCCGGCCATTCGCTTCGAACTCACTTACCGACAACTCGAGGGGTATGGAGGTACCGTCCTTGCGCCGTCCCGCAACCTCGCGCATGAGCGTCCCGTCGGTGTTGCGTAACGACCCGGAGGTCAGCAACGAAACATTCCGTCCGACCACCTCGGCGGCGCGATACCCGAAGAGCCGTTCGGCAGCAGGGTTGAAGGAGTCGATATTGCCCGCTTCGTCGGTAGTCACGATCCCGTCTACCGCGGTCTCCACCACGGCACGAGCGCGTACCTCGCTTTCCCGCAAGGCTGTCACGAGGCGCTCAATCTCCAGTCGTTCGTCGTCTGACATGTCTTCGCGCTGCCTAACCCGGTCCATGGCGAGCAATGGCTGTGCCCCCCGAGGAGGGCTGCGGCGCCCGTAGCGAGTCCGTGAAATTCCTACCCATTCTAAGAAAGCGGACCCCCGAGGTTTCGCAGCTGCGGCAAGCCCTCCGTGGGCTGGACGCGCCTTTTGCCGCCTGACAAGAGGGTCGTCAGCAGGTTCATGGCTTCAAGTCAGCGGACGGCGCATCGATTGTTTGTCGGCGCGAGGACGCGCCTCAGCGTCGCGTCGCCACCGTGCTTTTCCCTGACCTGTCGCGGGCTTTGTGGTAGGCTGCGCCGCGATGGCGAACGCTGCCGAGAAAACCAACGCTGGTGCCGACGAATTCGGTGAGAAGCATTTCTATCTTGACGAGTTTCGCGGCCACACGTTGCTGTTTTCGGTGCCTGCCGAGCAACTGGTGCGTGAGGACGAGTTGGCGCCGGTTGCCAACGTCGTACGTGATCTGTTGGCCAACGACACGCGGGTGATCCTGCTCGTCGGTGCCGCCGATGATCAAGGTGCCGCACAAACGTTGCGGCGCTTGCAGCGGCGCTTCGGTCCCCAGGTGTTTCGCGAGGAGACGTTCTCGCTGTTCCCGCAGCGCCGGCATCGCAGCGGCGCGTTCGTCGAGCTACCTCCCGACGCGCTGTACGCAAACACGTCAACCGAGCTGTTGAGCAGGATTTGGCTGACCTTGCGTCATGCTCCGCTGTTCGTCGGTATCGTCCGTGGTGCCGGCATGGGGGAGTTGACATCGATGGCACAGCGAGTCGCAACACGGCTGCGGGTTCACAAGCTTGTCCTGCTCGAAGCCGCGGGCGGCGTCGAGGGAAACGACGGCAAGGCCATATCGTTCATGAACGACGCCATGCTCGAGACGTTGCTCGGCGTCGGCGAGGCCGAGTGGGCCGGGCTGTCGGATCGTAGGCCGACGTTCGAAGCCGTCCATCGCGCTTTGCTCGGTGGAGTCGCGTCGGTGAATCTATGTCCTCCTGCCGGCGCGCCGCACGAGCTGTTCACCTACACCGGCTCGGGCACACTGTTTACGCTTGCCGACTACTGCACGGTGCAGCCCCTCGGCATCGACGAATTCGAAGAGGTCGAGCGTTTGATCGAACGCGGGCAGCAAGAAGGCTTGCTGAAGCCGCGCAGTCCAGAAGAGGTCGCGGCCATGCTGGTCAACGGCTACGGCGCGACCATCGGCGCACACCACCTGGCCGGCATCTGCGCCCTCGCCACGGAACCCTACGCCGGCGCTCGCGCCGGTGAGATCGTCGGGCTGTACACGATCACCCGATTCAAAGGAGAAGGGATCGGCAGCCGTCTCATCGCTCGCGCCGTAGCCGACGCCCGCGCCGCGCAGCTCGACTATGTTTTTGCCTGTACCACCGAGGAGCGGGCGCTGGTATTTTTCGAGCGCGAGGGCTTTCGGCGTGTCGGCCCCGATGCGATACCGACCAACAAGTGGGCGGGGTACGATGCCGTTCGGCGCGAACGCGTTTTCGTGCTGCGCATGGATCTGAAGTGACCTGATCGGATGATCGTCGGAATCGATATTGGCGGTTCAACCACCGATGCCGTCCTGCTCGACGGCTCGGTCCACGTCGTCTCCGTCGAGGCGAACGACCCAGTCGCCGCAGCCGCAGGGGCTCTGGGCAAGTTGGTCAGCGACCTGCGGCGGCGCTTGACCGACGTCACCGCGATCGCCGCAACCGGCGGCGGTGCCCGCCTCCTCGGCGAGGATCTTCTAGGTGTTCCCGTTCACAAGGTGTCGGAGATCGACGCAATCGGGGTTGGAGGTTCGACCCTCGCCGACAAATCGGAGGCCCTTGTCGTCTCGATGGGCACCGGCACCGCCATGGTTGCCGTACGCGGCGACCATCGATCGCACGTCGGCGGCACCGGTGTCGGCGGCGGCACCCTGCTTGGTCTTTCGAAGCACCTGTTGAACGTGTCGCGATTGGAAACGTTGCAACAGCTGGCGGCGCGCGGCGATTTGTCGCGCATCGATTTGACGGTCGGCGACGTTGCCGGCGGACCGGTCGGCAACCTGCCGGCCGACGCCACGGCCAGTAACTTCGGCAAGCTGTCGTCCGACGTCACGCCGGAAGACAAAGCACGCGCCTTGGTCAACATGATCGGCGAGGTGATCGTCGTCGTCAGCGTTCTCGCTGCCGGTGCCACCGGCTTGAACGACATCGTTCTCACCGGCAAGCTGGTGTGCGTCAAACCGATCGTCGAACGCATTCAGGCAACGCGCTTGCTGTTCGATCGACAATTCATCATCCCGCAGTACGCGGAGTACGCGACGGCGATCGGTGCAGCTCGTAGCTTGACGATTTGAGGAGGCAGACCATGGCCAGCGCATGCAAGATTACAGGTATGCTCCTGTGCGCCCTCGGATTGCTGCTGGCAATCATGTTCGCCGTCTTCATGGTACGGGATGAAGAGTACAAGCGCGCCGCGCTGACACATGAGCGCAACCCTGGGAACGTGCTCTACGAGGCCGAATACAAGGGCGCGCTGGTAAAACGCGCCTTCGAATCGATTGGCGGCATCGTTGGTATCCTGCTCGTCATCAACGGCGCTACGCTGTTGGGTCTGGGGACGCTGGCACAACGCGTCCCACGACGCACCGATCTGGGTTCGAAGCGCGGCGCATCAGGATCGGCTTGATCGCGACACGTCCATCATCGACAACACTCTACCGCCGACCGTTGCAGATCCTCCCCCGGTGTATCGTGGTCCGTCACTCGAGTGCACGCCGACTTCTGTTGGCTCTGCTGACCGTTGCAAGCGCGTTGCGCGCCGACGCCGCCGCGCCGGTGAGCAGCGCGGATCAGATCTGCGCGCCGGCAATCGATCCGTGTGTCGTCAAGAATGTGATCAACGTAAGTGACGGCTCCACACTCGACTTCGGCACTCGAACGTTGACGATCGCAAGCAATGGTAAGCTCGACGTCGGCGTCGGGACGATGACCCTCCTTGGCGGCTCACTGAATGTGCAGCCGCTGGGTCGACTCGCTGCTCACGGTAGTCCAGGCGACGGCGGCGGTAGAATCATCGTCGAAATGACCGGCGATGTTTCGTTTGCCGGCGCCGTCGACGTGTCCGGAGGTGGTGGCGTATTGACGGTGAATGCAGGGGGACATGTGACGGTTACCAGCCGCACAGGAATACTGGCCGACGGCGTCGGTTCCGTTTCCCTGAGCGGCGCATCCATCGATATCGATGGGCCGATCTCGGCCACGGGAGGCAGTGTCGACACCGGCGGCACCATTGGTTTGGTTGCGACAACCCACCTCCGCATCGCCGACACGATCGACGTGTCGGGCGGCCAAGGAGGCTCGGGGCAAATCAGCATTGATAGCGGCGGCGATCTCGAAATGTCCTCCAACGCTGTGTTGCGCGCCAACGCTACCGATTTCGGATCCGCAGACAGCGTCGATCTGACCGCCGGCGACCCGGACCTGGGGAATGGCGTCGGCTCGCTCCTGTTGGCCGGCAGCATCTTGATGAACGGCGGCGACAGTCCCGACGGCGGCGGCGATGGCGGCAGTCTGACGCTCAACGCCGGCAGTGATTGTCAGGTTGCCGCCAAGATCGACACCAGCAGCGGCAACGGCGGCTCGGGCGGCAGCATCACGATGACTTGCGGCAGCGACGATTCAGCACTGGTGGTGATTTCGGGATCTCTCAATGTCAGCGGCAGTGGCAGCGGTGCCGCGGGCGGTACCATCCAGATCAGCGCCGGCGGCAGCGTCGTTGTGACGGATAAGCTCTTGGCACGCAGCGGCACCGACGCCGACGGCGGGTCGATTACCATCTCGAGCGGCTCGAGCACGCAGCTCGCCGGCACCGCGGCGTTGCGTGTCGGCGGCTCCGGATCAGGTTCAGCCGGTAGCATCATGATCAACAGCGGGGCCGGTGTGCGGGCCGACGGGACCATGGCGGCTGATGGTGGTGACAATCCGGAAGGCGGCGGCGATGGCGGCAGCGTCGAGATCGACGCCAACGGTCCGTGTCAGATTTTTGCAGACATCTCAGCAACCAGTGGCTCGGTCGACGCCAGCGGCGGCAGCGTTACCATCGATTGCGGCCAAGGGGCACCCAATCCTACGACGGTATCCGGACAGATCGACGCCGGCGGCGGCGGGCCCGATTCGAGCGGCGGCAGCATTTCGATTTCCACTTCTGACATATTGACGATGACCGGCACCTTGCTCGCGAAAGGCGGCCCCAACGCGTCGGCAGGCAGCATCGACGTCAGCGCCGGAGGCGACCTCGAGGTTGCGGGAACGGTACGCACCGACGCCCTTAGCCAGGCTTCGGCCGGCAGCATTTCGTACGAAGCCGGCGGCGCCTTGACCCTCAGCGGAACGTCTTCGGCCGTCGGCGGCAGTGATTCGAACGGAGCAGGCAACGGCGGAAGCATTGCGATCGACGCCGCGTCCACCTGCAGCGTCAATGCTCAGCTGTTTGCTACAAGCGGCCAGCCCGATGGTCGCGGTGGAACGATTTCGGTTACCTGCGACCGCAATGGCGACGGCACGAGCTCCGTGATGGGTACGATCGATGCGCGCGGGCAAGGCGTGGGGTCCGGCGCCGGCTCGGTATCGATCCTGAGCCGCAACCTTCTCATTCTGTTGGGCAAGATCGACGTTCGTGGCGGGTTGAGTGGGGCGGGAAACATAACGGTTGCCGGCCAGGGGGTAACGGTGAGCGGCGGTCTGTTTGCAAATGCGACCGGCGGGCCGGGTGGAACGGTCGATGTTTCAGGAGGGAACGGAATGGCGCAGTTTGCGGACGTCACCGTGGTTGTCGCCGATGCCGACGACGGCAATCTCGGCGGCCGAATTTCGCTCAGCGCTTGCAGCGTCGATATGGCAAGTGGGGCGCGTGCCTCGGCGCTCGGCAGCAGTGGTTTGATCACGATTGAGGGCGTGAACCGCATCGGTATTGGCGCCGCGTTGTCGACCGATTCCGCCACCGGCTCGATTCAGTTGTCGTCGCGCGACAGCCTTCCCAATCTCGCCGGTGCACACATCGCTCCGCCGCCGAAGTTTACGGCGATCGATCCACACGCGCCCGGTTGCGAAGAGCTGCGTCCGATTCCTAGCGCCACGCCGCCGAGTCCAACTGCGTCGATGACCCCGAGCCTCCCCAACTCTGCGACCCCAACCGCTACGGCAACCGCCACGCCGACAGCGACACCTAAACCTTCGCCGTCCACGACGGCAACGTCCGTTGCCAAACCGGGTGACGCGAACTGCGATGGACATGTCGACGCAGCCGACATCGAAGCGCTGGCGGCTGCCCTGTTTGACAGTAACGCTTGTGAGCTGGCGGACGGCAACGTAGACGGTCGTCTGAGCGCCGCCGATCTTTCGGCTACGCTCGCCCGTATTGCTCTGGGGAATTGATACCCTTCCCGCTGCCTGCAACGGCAGCGGGAAGGTGTATGAGGGAGGTGACTGAGGTTCAGGGTGCGCCTGGACCGTAGACCGACAGCCCCCAGCCCATGCGTTCGTGACCGAACTGATTCCACACCGGGTTCTTGCCGCCGCTGATCTGGGCGCCGCTGTAGTCAGGCGCTCCCGATCCGGACCCCGTGCCACCGAACAAACCAACGTAGACGGTCGAGCCGGTGTAGGTCGGGTGCGTGTCGTCCGACTGGATGTAGTCGTAGCTGGTGCTGGCGTTAGCGAGGTGGCCGTTGGCGTCGCGAATCGTCGACCGCAATGTGACGGTGATGCGGTTCACGTAGTCCGCCTCGGATTCGCCTTGCACGTAGCGCAACGCATCGGAGTCGATCTGGCCATCGCCGTTGGAATCGTAGTCGGCGCCCATGAACTGCGCGAACGAATCGTTACAGGCAAAGCCGTAGGTGTTGGCGAAGTTGCAGGCGCGCCAGTTCATCTTGGCGATGTACGGCAGGAACTTGCTCTGCTTGTTGACCTTCTGGCCGGTTTGCGGATCGTTGCAGCCGCTGTTGGCGTTGTCCGCCGCGTACCCGGGGTAATAGAGGTTGCTGATCACCTTGAGCTTCGTTCCCGAGTACGCGTTGGCATTGATGTACTGCATCGCCGCCTGCTGGTACGTCGTGCAGTTATTGAGAGCGGTGTCGAGTACTCCGTAGTTGCAGGTTCCGCCTTGGCCGGCGAAGTTGCTGCGCGCCTGTAAACCGTCGTTGCCGCACATCTCGAAGGTGACGACGCGCGTGTTGGTCGTCTGCATGTACGAGCGCTCGGAGACGATTTTGTTGTTGTAGATGTCGGATGCCAGGGCACCTGACTTGGTTCGCCGGATCACTTCGATGTCGGAGTTCCAGGCCTCCGACAGATACTCCCCGTCGACCAGCGGAGCGGCACGCTTCGCCACCGACGACAACGAACCACGATACCCGGCGTAGATCGAATCGCCGTAGCCGACGACACGATACTTGGTGGTGGTGCCGGCGCGATCAATCGTCCAAGATGTGTTTTGGGTGATCGTCGACGCCAGGGCTGCCGACCCGCTGACCAGGCTGGCGGCCAGTGCTACGCTCAGCCAGATGCTTCCTCGTCTCCCTTTGCGCTCCATAGACCCCTTCCCCTTTTTCGAGGAGCGCTCCACGGCCCCTCGAGGCTAGTGGTGGCTGCTTCGGTGCGCTGTTCCCCCGCCGTGACTGAACAGTGCAAAACCGTTCCGAAAGCATTGCCGGCGCAGCTATCACGGTACGGAAAAGAGTGTCAATTGATTTCGGAACTGTCGTCGCGGTGCGGTTATCGACGGTGCAGCAACGCCAGTGGGCGCAGCATCTCGTCGAGCTTGTCGCCGTCGAGCTTGAACGAGTCGGCGGCAATCAGGCGCATGTTGTTCTCGACGTAGGCTCGCGATGGCTGCAACAACGCGATGGGGCGGCGGGACGTGACGCGCACTGCGTCACCGCTCTCCCTCATCTCGTACTCCGCCAGTGCAATGAAGGCCGCATCCTGGCTCAAAACGAACTCGATCAGCAGCTTTTGTCGTTGATCGGCACCGCGCTCGAACTTCGGCAGACGGTTCCAGATGTCCTCCTGCGCTTTGCTCAGCGCTTCGACGTAACGTTGGGCATCGTCGTGGTGCTGCGACGAAGCCGGCCAGTTGGCCTCTTCCTTCTTGCGGATCTCGCCGATGACCCGCTTGAGGATCTTG
>JACQEN010000240.1 GCA_016200585.1 Deltaproteobacteria bacterium | reverse complement strand
CAACAACAACGACCCGCGTTTCCCCACCTGCCGGGTCAGCGGGCTCGATGCCTTTGAGGTAATGAGCCCGAAGCCGACGAGCCTCGACCGCGCCGATCTACTCAACCTGGCAACGCTTCAAAGTGCTGCCAGCGCGGGCTTCGGTCTCTCCATGCTCCAATTTCGAACGCCGATCGCCAGCGGTTTGCCCAATCGTACGGCTGACAATTGCAGCGGCCCACTGAGCATCCTCGTACCCCTGAAGGTCAGCCCAACGGGAGCATCCTTTCCGGGCCGACGGTCGATCAAGGTCCAGGCCCACACCGTGAACGGCATCATCGACACCGACTTGATGAAGTTCGAATGCCGCGTCAGCACCTGCGGCAACGGCGTCGTCGAGATCGATCACGAACAATGTGAGGACCATCCCCCGAACCGGGTCAACGGCGACGGTTGTGATCAGGGATGCCAAATCGAGGGCCTGACACCGACGCCAACGAGAACGGCCACGGACACACGAACCCCAACCCCAACCGGAACGGCGACAGAGACACCGATCGCGACAGACACACCGACGCCAACCAAGACACCTTCCTTGACGAAGACGCCGACGCCGACACCGACGTCGACACCGATGCCAACCAACTCGCCGACACGTACGCTGACCAGAACACCAACCGCAACCAAGACGGCGACACCAACCAAGACACCCACCCCGACCAAAACACCGACGCCGACTCTGACGTTTACACCGACACGCACGCCAACCATCACCAACACACCGACGCGCACCCCCACCAAGACCAATACCCCGACGGCGACGCGGACATTCACACCCACGCAACCACCGCGGGTCGTGATCGACTCGCCAAGTCACGGAGCCTTCACCACTGCGTCGTCGGTCACGGTGACAGGCCACGTCGAGAACCCGCTCGCGGGCCAGACTGTTTCGCTGAACGGCGCCCCGGTGACGTTGTCTGGCAATAACTTCTCGGTCTCCGTGTCCCTCGATGCGGCAGCGATTTTCAATCCGGTCCTGGCGGAATTGAACATTCCGGCAAGCGGCTTTAGATCACGCGATCGCCACATCGTCATTCGCGGTCAGTCGACGGTCGACGGGGCGTATTCGGCCCAATCGATTGCCTTGCGCATCAACGACAGCGGCTTTGCTGCGCTCGGGCCCATCATCCGCAACTTGGTGCCGCTGGATCTGAATTCACTCATCGGCGTCCCGGTGACCTTCCAGGTGAACCAGTGCATCCAAGATACCTTCCTTGGTTGCCTTGGAAGCGTGAAGACCTTCACCATCAACAACGCCAACATCGGGAGCTTTGACGTCACCATCGACGCTCAAACCGGCTACACGCATATCACCCTGACGCTGCACAACGTGCACGTCGATTCGCACTTCACCGGTTCGGGCGTTGTTCCCGACTGTCCGTTGACCGTCGACGCCAACCCGGTCGTCATCGACGCCAACTACGACATGATCCCACTCGCCAGCGACCCGAGCTACGTCGACGTCAATCAGCTAGGCGATCCAAACGTCGATCTGCAGAATTTCAACTACAGCCTCGGCGGCGGCGTTGCCTGCAGCATCATACAATTCCTCGCCGACACGTTTGCCGGCAGCACCATCCGCAATACGGTTCACGATCAACTCGCCGGCTTCCTGCGCGATCCCGACGGCGCCGGGCCGCAAGACTCTCCGATCGCCGGCGCACTGCAAACCGCTCTGCAGAATCTGTCGATTGCCGGTTCGATCGGCGGAGCCCTCGGCGTGGAGCTCGACGCCCCGTTCCACAGCATCAACGAAGACACCAACGGCATCACCTTCAACTCCGACTCTCGGGTGCTCGCCCTTAGCCATCCCGCCGGCGCTCCCGACTTCAGCGCGTCGCTAGCGATCCCGGAAGCCTTCCCGTCGTTCGGTGGAACGACCCCAGTCAATCACCGCTCATACATGATGGCCATCGGTCTTGGCACCTCGACCCTCAACCAGTTGCTCAAGGCTCTGACCGAGAGCGGCATCTTGAACATCGAGATCACCCAGCTCGCACTGGGCGGTGGAGGCGCGGTCCAGATCACCTCCGATGCACTCGCCCTGTTCATCCCCGAGTTCGGCAACCTACCCTCAGGCACACCGCTCAAGATCCGCATCGCACCCACGATTGCACCGGCGTTCAGCGGTGCCACCGGACCGAACGGTGAGCTTGCCGACCTGAAGATCTCGCAACTCGATATCCAGATCCAATCGTTCAACGGCCTTACCACGTACTTGGAGATCGGCGTCGACGCACGCGCCGGCGTCAATCTCACCTACGTCCAAGCAACCAACGATATCTCCTTCACCATCACCAACATCAATACGAACGACATTGTCGCGGTGATTCTGCAGAATGCCATCGGCACCGACGAAGCAAGTCTCCAAGGTGTGTTGCCGGTGTTGGTGCAGCAAGCTCTGCCACTGTTGAGTGGCGGCCTCGGATCGTTCCCACTACCGTCGTTGCTGGGACTACAGCCGGTGGGGGTCGAGGTTTCGCGCAACGGACAGTTCCTGACGATCTTCATCAACCTGCAATAGGTAAGCTGCAGCCACGGCTGCGCAGAAATATCGGACTACGAGGGGTGCCTTCGGGCGCCCCTCGTTTTTTCTGGGCCCTCGCAAAGAGAGCCCAGGGGCTCCACCCCTGGCGGGGGCGGAATTCGCTAGCCTGGGGTGCAGCCCCAGGCGCTGATGGCGACAATCGGATTGGCGCTCACTTCAGAAGTACAATAAGAGGCTCAGAAACTGTCTGGCCGCAACATGGCATCGGTACCGCCGTCGACGAAGAGCACGCTGCCGCAACAAAACGCCGCTTGCTCGCTGAGTAGGAATACAATCGCCGCAGCGATCTGCGCCGGTGATCCAAAGCCGCCGAGCGGAATCGGAAAGTTGCGAATCGCCGGACCAAACGCCGGATGATCGAGCCCCTCTTGCAACAAGGGCGTCTGCACTGCACCCGGAGCCACTGCATTCAAGCGGATCCCGGCTCCGGCCCACTGCGCGCCGTGCGCGGTTCGCCGTACCCAGCGGGCGAGGGCCAGCTTCGAAGCAGCATAGACCTGAGCTCCGGACAGCAGCTCGGCAAGGTCTCGCGCATGCGCCTCGTCACCATCCAAACAAGCGTCGGCCAACGCACCATCGGCGGTAGGCAGAACCGCCGAGTTTGACGAAACAGCAACCGCCGCCGGCCGCTTGCCGCGCGCCAGCTGGTCGTGCAACCCGGCCAGGATGGCTTGCGCACCGAAGTAGTTGAGAGACACGATCAACGTTCGCGACTCCACCTGAGGTCCGACCCCGGCGCAAGCGACAACTCCGTCAACGACACCGCCGCAACGTGCAGCCACGGCGGCAATGGCTGCGCGGCGACCCTCGGCGGTCGCCAAGTCGGCGATGCACTCGGCATCGCGCAGGTCGATCCCCAACACCTGCTGCCCACTCGCTTCAAGATGCTCGCGCGTCGCCTTGCCGATGCCCGACGCCGATCCGGTTACAACGATCATCTGCGCTCCTCCATGGTGGGGTCTCTCTTTGATCTTGATTCAATGCAATTGTCGACCTCTCCCCTGGCTCCCCTCTCCGATGGGGACTGTCGATTTTCTCTCGATCCGGCCCTTCGAGACGCCGCCAGAGGAAGGCGGCTCGAAGGGCGTGCTCGCGGAAAATCGACAATCCCTTACCAAAGAGGAGGCAAGGGGGTGGTGTGCACTTATGTCTATCCAAGCCTTTCGATCAAATGATCACCGACGCGCAGCGCATTGGCGATGATCGTCAATGCCGGATTCACCGCACCGCTCGAGGGGAAAAACGAAGCGTCGACGATGTAGAGATTGTCGAGCTCGTGGGCTTTGCAATTGGTATCGAGGACCGACTTCTGCGGCTCCGATCCGAAGCGGCACGTACCATTCTGATGCGCCACTCCGGCAAGCGGAATACGCCCCGGGATGTACGCCTGCAACGGCACCAGATGATCGTGGCAACCGATCTCCTTGAGCATCGCCTTGATCTTGCCCTGCAGCCGTTTGTGCGCCTCCTCGTTGTTCGGCGTGTACGACAACATGATGCTGCCGCTTTCGCTCAGCGTGACGCGGTTGCTCGGATCCGGCAGATCTTCGGTCGTCATCCAGAATGGCAAGGTGTGATGCGCCATGATCTCCAGGGTCATGCCCGGCACGATGCGCGGCGCTCCGAGCTTCAGGATGTTCGCATCGACATTGCCCATCATCGATACGTGACCCATCGGATACCGCCACTCACCGTCTCCCGAGTAGAAGTCGTTCAAGCCCCAAGTTTTGTTGAAACGCGTGGTATTCTTGTCGCGCGACACAGCCAGAAACATGGTGTTGACGTGGCACATGTAGTTGCGGCCGACGAGATCGGAAGAATTGGCCAAGCCATTGGGGTGACGGTCGTTCGCCGAGCGCAGCAGCAGTGCCGCCGAGTTGATCGCGCCGCACGATGAAACGACGATGTTCGCGGAGTACGTCTGGCGCACGCCGTGACGCACGACCTGCACAGCGCTGACCTCGCGCCCGGTGCTGTTGGTGTGGAGCTTCTCGACATAGCAATCGGTCAGCAGGGTTACGTTCGGGTACTCGAGCGCCGGGTCGACGCAGATGACCTGCGCATCGGCCTTGGCGTACATCAGGCACGGATACCCGTCGCAGGTGTTGCAGCGGATGCACTTGCTCTTGCGTGGATTGTTCTCGTCGAGCATGACGCCGATCGGCATCGGGAACGGCTTGTGGCCGAGGCGGGTCATGTCGTCGACCAGCTGCTGCATTCGCGGTTCGTGGCTCAGCGGCGCGTGCAAGTAGGGGGCGCTGGCGTTCGGTTCGGTGGGATCGCTGCCGCGCAAGCCGTGCACCTGATACAAGTGCTCCGCTTCTGTGTAGTACGGCTCGATCTCGTCGTAGGTCAGCGGCCAGGCGGGCGATAGGCCGTCGTAGTGGCGGATCTCGCCGAAGTCTTCGCGCCGCAAACGGATCAGCGCCGCACCGTAGAACTTGGTGTTGCCGCCGACGCAGTAGTGGGCACCGGCGTGAAACTCCTTGCCATGGCGATCGAACCACGGCTCCTTGATGTGGTAGCGCGCTTCGACATTAACGGCGTGCGAATCCCAGTTCTCCTTCTCGCGCGGAATGTACGCCCCGCGTTCGAGCAACAAGATGCGCTTGCCGGTCGGTGCCAGCCGATAAGCCAGCGTTCCACCGCCAGCGCCGCTGCCGATGATGATAACGTCGTAATGATTGTCGGCCATTGCTGTCCTCCCAAGGCGCGAACGTGTGCGCACCGTCGGATGAGATGCAGTAACGAGAACCAACGTTTCAGCTAGGAGGGGAGATTGGCTGGGCGACCCGCGGAGACAGCGAACTACGACGACAACTCACGCCGACCACGCCGTCGAGGCCGATCAAGCGACGAACGTGACCACTCTCACCGCTCGACGCTCTGGGGTTGACTTGACATGGCCGACAGGACTAGAGAGGCGCTGCTTTTGATTGGGGGGGCAGAATGCAGAAGAAAGGTGGCGCACGTGGCAGCGCTGCCGCCATCGCGCAAACGCCTTGGCGCCCATCGGCGATCGTATTTCGGTTCGCTGCGTACTGGGTGTACTTCGCAATCGGAACCTTCCTGTTCACCAAGCTTGACCGCTTCGGCTTCGAGCTGGCGACGCGAAAGTATTCGCAGGATCTTGTCAATCAAATCTTCGGCAGTGAGTATCCAGACGGCTACCTATTTGGCTGGCACGACGGCACCGGGTCCCCGCGCGGACAGGATCTCATAACCGTAGTCCTCGCAGAACAAACGAGCCTCGATGCCTGGGCCGAGTATTGGCCCCCAACGTTCGGCTTTCACGCCGAGGTCCTGGACCAAATTTGTATGCGACGCCCCAAAGCTGTTTTCATCGACATCATCTTCCGCGACCGTCGCGGCGACGGCACGCTCGAAAAGTTACAAGCCGCGATCCACAGATGCGTTTGTGCCAATGTAAACGACGGCAACGGTGTCGACGTTTATCTCGCCAGCCCGACTGAGGCGAAACGATCGCCGATTCTTCCCGAGTTGCTGACCCCCGGGGCATGCGGTCGAAAGGCGGTTGCCGTACGAGTTCCAAAGGTAACCGACGCCCAAGATCGCGGCAATCGCGAGTATCCTCTCGTGTACGCGCAAGCCGACGGCACACGATCAACCGCGGCACTACAGCTGTTCCAGAAACATCTCTGCCGCGAGGACGAAACTGAATCACGCTGTGGACCAAGCTTGGAAAGATATCGCGATACGATGCAGTTGTTCTGGGGGACGCGCCTAGCACGCTTCAGCGATCAAGATTGCCAGCTCCCCGACAACGGAGTGTTGCGGGCGTTGACAGCACGGATCTTGGGCAATCCGGAGAAGTTCCGCCTCAACTGTCCCTACACGCAAACCATTACCGCCCTGAACCTCTTGCAAGCACCCCTGGTGCATACGCCGGACAACGTCACGCCGTTGGTGACAGGTAAAGTCGTGCTTTACGCCATGCATGTCTCCGGCAGCGGCGATCTCGTTTATCCGGCAACGCACAAGAAGCTGCCGGGCGTCTACTTGCATGCCATGGCGATCGACAACCTGGTGACGTACGGGGATCGCTATCTTCGCGCAATCCCGGAAGGCATCGAGATCGGGACCGACGGTATCACTCTGCGCGTCATCACCTTCGACGCGTTGGTATTCTCTCTTTTTGCAGCTGTAGCAGCGGTGTTGCGGATTCGACGCGAACGCAATTCCGAAACCGAACATCCAACCCATACGGACGAATCGAGTTCACAAGAGACGGCTCAGCGCGTTTCACATTTGCGTTTCGCTTATCGTTTCGGCGCACGCTTTGCCCTCTGGCTCGGCGCCAGGGTAGGCGTCCCGATTGTGGTCGTTGTCCTAGCCGGCACTGTCGGCCTGCGATTCTTTCGCCTCGCGCCGCTGAATTGGTTCGGATTCATTCTCCTCGCCGAAAGCGCAGATTGGCTCATTGAAATAAAGGAACGGGTCGCCGGCGCCATCGATCAATCGTGGTCGGAATCAACAGGGAGGTCAAAATGACGCGGAACGTAGTGTCGTTCGTCGGAGCGATTGGGTTGATGAGTAGCGTCGCCTGGGCTGTCGATCTAGGCACCATCACGGGCTGGAGCAACCCGGACGTGCAATTGTACCTGGATAGCCTGCGAACCAAGCGAGTGTCCAAGGTAGCGCAGCTCAAAGCCAAACCGCCCTTCCTGATCAGAGACGCCGACGCGGACCATGAGATGTATCTCTTTCAAGCAGGCTCGGATCAGTACTGGGTGGCAATGGAAGATGTAGAAGTCCAGACAAAGCCGATCGGCTATACCCATCCGCTTGGCGACGAGGACGAAAACGCTGCCGGTCGAGGCTTCGGCAAAGGCAGGCGACACTGAAAAGGTCTCAGATTGGGGGACTACCAATGAGATACGATCGAATCGTTGCTCTTGTCGTACTGTTTGGAAGCGGTTGCGCTGTCTCTCAGCGAGCGGTTCCAACAGGACCGGTGATCAATACAATTTCTTCGACGGCATATGCTCCGGCTTCGAGCGCCAAAGGCAAGGACATCGACTTGGCTTGGCAACGCGCCAACGGCTGCGGGGTCGTACCGGCGCCGGCACTCGAACAGTATCTCGACGGCATTCTGGGAAAACTGCAAAATGGTTCGCCGATCCACAATGCGCCGGCGCAAGTACACGTTCTCGCCAGCCACGATTGGGGGGCGACAACCACAGCCGACGCGAACATCTACGTCAACCTCGGCTTGCTCGATCAGTTGGAAAGCGAAGATGAGGTTGCGGCGGTTCTCGCGCACGAGCTGGTACATGCGTTGCGCAACCACAACGACTCCGACGTGGTCGAGGATCTCCAGCGGCGTGCGTTCCTGCTGTCGCGCATCGCCTTCGAGGTCAAGGATCGTGTCGACAACGGCGGGGCGGAAAAGAAGGGAAGCAGCAAGCCCGATTCTTTGCTCAAGAACGAATGGTACGGCTTGCAAGCGAATATGCGCATCCTTTCCCCCGCATGGAATCGCACGCAGGAACAAGAAGCGGATTTGCTCGGTGTCGATCTACTTGCCGCCGCCGGCTATTGCACCTGCGCCATGCGCACTGTGCTGCAGAAGCAACAAGAATGGGAGAAACAAGCAGCAGCCCAGCCACAGACCACTGGTACCGATCCCCAGCTTGATGCTCTCGTCAACAGCCTGGTCGGGAACAGCAAGAACGCCGAAGCCGCGACCCCCAATACCGCCCCCGATTTGAAAGACGTCGGCAAGTCGATCCTCAAGAACATCATCAAGTCTACGACGACGAGCATGGCGAGCACGCACCCCGATACGGCCGAGCGCTTGCGCGTCGTGGCCGAGTATTCGAGTCAATACTACCGCGAAGCGGAGCAGCGTACGCCGGCGGCAGATGCACTCAAGAAGATGCGCGGTACCAAGGAAATCAAGACGATCTTCACGAACTACAGCCGCGCCTTCGAGGCGATGGACAAACTCCGGGACGGCAACGCGCAGGAGGCCGAAAAGCTCGCTAGCCTCGGTACAGCGGGATCGACGGCCAAACACAGTTGTCCGGCCTACGTGCTCGCTTCCGTGCGAACCGCTCAGGGAAAGCAAGCGGAGGCGATGAAGCTGCTGGAGTCCACCTTTGGCAGCGCCGAACCGGCCCTGCTGACGTACAAGGAAGCCGCGAAGATACAAATGCAAGGCGGCAAGACGAAGGAAGCACTGGCATTGCTCGAGCGTGCAAACCGCGAATTCAAAGAACCCCCGGCGTTTTTCCCCGACCTGATTCGCGCCTACCACAAAGTCGGACGCAATGACGACGCGAGCTCAGCCGTGCTGCGATGCGCGACAAAGTACCCGCGCTACGAAGATGCGTGCCGTCAGGCGAACGAAGATAAGAGGAGCGCGAACTGAAGTTGCTCAGTCCGTTAGCTCTGCCGTAGTTACATCCCCGCTGTCACCAGCCGCTTTGCCAACGTCACCGATGCCAGGTTGTCGACGTCCATCTCGAAGTCGGCTGGCATGATCTCGTAGTGCTTCATCTGGCGGATGACGCGCGCCATGATGGCGGCAAAGCGGACCAGAGCGAAGATCTCGTAGTAGCGCAGATGCTCGAGCGGCAAGCCCGTGAGCTCGTGCCACCGTTGTGCGGTCGCTTCGTACGACGGCAAACCTTCGAGGCGTGCGATTCCCAGGCCTTCGCTGAAGCAGCAGTCGAGCATGCAGAACCAGGCAAGGTCCTGCACCGGATTCCCCAGGCTCGCCATCTCCCAATCGATCACCGCAACGCACTTGGTGTTCTGAAAGATCATGTTGGAGATGCGCGAGTCGCCCCAGCAGACGCGCCGCGGCTCGTCCTTGGGTGCATTTCGGTACAACCAGTCGAGGCCGGCTTGGATGATCGGGTAGCGTTTGCGGTCGGCGACGCTCCACTCGAAGTAGTCCTCGTAGTAGCGCAGGTGGCGTTCGAGCGGCGTCGTACCGGGTTCCGTACGCTCGAGGAAGTCGAGACCGAGGTGCTGCCAATCGGCGTAATGGACGCATGCCATCGCCTCCAGCCCGCTCCACCACACGGCGGCACGCTCGTCCGGTGTCATTTCGAAAAGCCGGCCCGAGGTGTTGTACGGCGGATTGTCCGACGGCACCCAGCCGTCGAGACGGCGCATCACGTAGAAGCGTGCCCCGAGCGGCGCCGGATCAGGCTCGTGCCAGAGCATCTCCGGGACGGGCACGTCGGTCGATGCCAACGCCTTCATGATTTTGAACTGCAGGCCGACATCGTAGCTGGGAAAGACGTTGAAGCCGCGCGGCTCGAGACGAATGACCAGCGAATCGCGCTTGGGCCTTCCGGATTCGACCCGTTCGAGGTCGAACAACAGGGTGTCGCTGGAAAAGCCGGTAACCGAGGGTGAGCTCAGATCGGAGATGCGCAGGTCACTGCTTTGCGGCAAGCGGGCTGTGAGCCACTTTTGCAACTTGCGCGCGGTGTCCTGCATATCGCGTTGCTCCGGATGCGCCATGGCGGCGAAGTGTAGGCCAGGCGGTCGGGAGAGAAAAGGCCGTATGCTGCTTGCCCCGTTGCCCGGTGCGACGGCACCTGAAGTCTCCGGCGCCGCTTTCCTGAGCAACACTCGAAAGAATAGACGTTGCGAGCAATCAAGTGTGGTGTAACGGCGCGTCGGCGCGCAGCTTGCTGTGTCAGACTGCGCGGAGGTGATCCATGGAAAGGCGACGGCAAGCCAGGTTGGTAATGGAGCCTGAACGACTTTGGACCCTGGCCTTCTGGGCGACCTTGGCGGCATGCGAGGCGTTGGGGCTGGTCCTGGCCCACGGCTGAAGCCGTAACGATCCGTGCGCGAGCGACCGCGCCTCGCTGCGCTTGATGCCTTCCGCGGCCTGACGGTCGCGGCGATGATCCTGGTAAACAATCCAGGTGAGTGGGACGTTGTCTATCGGCCGTTGAAACATGCCGAGTGGAACGGCTGGACTCCCACCGACCTGATCTTCCCCTTTTTTCTCTTCATCACCCCTACTGATCTTCGCCCTCGGGTTGTTCCTGAACGGATTTCCACTCTTCGATCTGTCGACCCTGCGGATTCCCGGCGTCTTGCAACGGATTGCGCTGTGCTACGCCGGGGCTGCGGCACTGACGCTGAGCACCGGGGTGCGGGCCCAAGCTGTCCTGTTCAGCTTGATCGTCGTCGCCTACGGCAGTGCAATGACGTGGATTCCCGCACCCGGAAGCTTGGTCGGCTTGAGCCCGGAGAGCAACCTTGCAGCTTGGATGGACGAACGGCTCTTGCACGGTCATTTGCTTCACGACGGTTGGGATCCAGAAGGACTGCTGACGACGCTCCCTGCCTTGGCGACCACGCTCTGCGGTACGCTAGCTGGTCAGTGGCTACGACGATCGCGGCCGCGGCATCAGCAAGCGCTCGGCTTGGCGCTGCTCGGAAGCGTTGGGGTCGTGCTCGGCTTGTCCCTCGATCCAATCTGCCCGATCAACAAAACTCTGTGGAGCAGCTCCTTCGTGCTGTTCACCGGAGGCGCCGCACTCGCGGGACTGGCACTGTGTTTGTGGCTCATCGACGTGCGTGGCTGGCAGAGCTGGTCGACGCCGTTCATTGCCTACGGACGCAATCCGATCGTCGCCTACGTTCTCTCGACGCTCGTAGCCAAGCAATTGTTGTTGTGGTCGTTGCCACAACCCGATGGCACTTCCACCAACGCCGCAAATTACATCTTTCAAAAATTCTACCTTCCCCTGGCACAACCTGTCACCGCATCCTTTCTCTACGCTGCCACGTACACGTTGCTGTGGCTGGGCGTCGCAGCAGCGCTGTATCGCCGCGGTGTGTTGATCAAGGTCTGACGTTGGTTCTTTGACCTCGCATGCTTACCGGTCGCGATTCGACGCTGCGAGGTTGAACCTGGGCCGGCGGCTGTGTTAGCGGCTCTGATCGACCGAATTGCGCCGCAAAGCTGATTCGGGCCAAGGAGATCCGACATGCCGCAGTGGAACCTCGCCGATTGCCTCGATCGTATCGCCGCACTACGTGGCGGCGAAGAAGCTTTGATCCAGGGAGAGCGAGTCGTCTCTTGGACTCAACTTGAACGCCGGGCGCGCAATCTTGCCGCGTGGATGGTCGAGCGCGGGGCATCGCGACAGGGCAAGGTCGCGCTCTACACCTACAACCATCCGGCCTACATGGAAGCGGTCTACGCCGCCTTCAAAGCCGCCCTCGTTCCCGTCAACGTCAACTACCGCTACCGCGAAGAAGAGCTGCGCTATCTTCTCGAAAACGCCGATGCCGAAATCGTCGTCGTGCACGAAGAGTTCTTGCCACTCCTGAACAAGGTCATCGAGCTGCTGCCAGGCATCAAGGGCGTTCTCGTGCTGAGCGAAAGTCGCAAGCAAGCTCTTTCGCCCGACACCGCCGACTACGAGACGACCGCCGAGCACGATCGCAAAGCGCCGCCGGTCGAACGCAGTGGCGACGACATGATGTTTCTCTACACCGGTGGAACCACCGGAATGCCGAAGGGTGTGATGTGGCGGCAAGACGATTTGTATTACCGTTTCGCCGCCGGTGGCCTCGGCCAGCCTCCCGGTACGCTGGAGGAGCTCGAAGAGTACGTGCGTAACGCACCGATGAAGCTGCGGACGCTGATCGGTCCGCCGTTGATGCACGGCACCGGTTGGTTCACCGCCATGATCGCCTGGCTCACCGGCGGAACGGTCATCTTGATGGATGATCCCAAGACGTTTCAGGCCGAGCAGCTGTGGGAGATCGTCAGTCGTACGAAGGCCACCGCGGTTACGATCGTCGGCGATTCCTTCGCGCGTCCAATGCTGCGTGCCCTCGAGAACACCGCAAAACCGTACGACCTATCGAGCCTGAGCATGGTTGCTTCTTCGGGAGTGATGTGGAGCCAGGAAACCAAGCAAGGTCTTTTGAAGTACTTGCCGCAGTCGATGCTCGTCGACGCCTTCAGCTCATCCGAGGCGGTCGGCATGGGTTTGTCGATCACGACGGCTGCCGGGGCGATATCGACCGCCAAGTTCCAGCTCACGGACAAGACGCGGCTGTTCGACGAAGACCTGAGGTTGCTCGACACCCAACCCGGCACGAAGGGTCTGGTCGGTGTCGGCGGCAATCAGCCGGTGGGCTACTACAAGGATCCCGAGAAGAGCGCGCGCACCTTCGTCGCGACCGAGCACGGTCGTTTCTCCGTGCCTGGCGACTGGGCGGTCGTGAACGACGACGGTGTGACGTTGACGCTGCTCGGCCGCGGTTCGGTGTGCATCAATACCGGCGGCGAGAAGGTATTCCCCGAAGAGGTCGAGGAAGTCATCAAGCGATTTGCCGGTGTCAAGGACGTCGTCGTCGTTGGTGTTCCCGACGAAAAATGGGGGGAAGCCATCACCGCCGTCGTTTCTGCCAATGGACCGGCCATCGACGCGGCGGCCCTCAAAGCGTTCGTCAAGCAACATTTGGCCGGGTACAAAGCACCGAAACATGTTGTCGCGGTTGATGAGGTGTACCGCTCCCCTTCAGGAAAAGCCGATTTCAAACGCACCAAGCAGGTCGCCATGGACGCCCTCGGGCTTTAACAGCCTTCAAATCAGAACCATAAACCCAGGACCCAACGGGAATTTTCCCGCTGGGTCCTTTTTTTCGAGTGCCTGGAAACAAAGTGCGGATTTTATGCGCCCCTTTGACCAGAACAAATCGATGCCGCAAATCCCACAAGGCGGTATCGGTCTGACGGCAAAGGGGGCTGAAGGCTCTAGAGGGGGAGTCGACGAGGAGAACAATGGCGCAAACCGCTTACGCAGAGAGCAACATCGCACCTGAAGTCATCCTACCCTCTCAATACTACACCGAAAACGCCACGGCATCACGCAGCCCAGAGCGCCGCCTGATGCTGGCCATCCTCGAGGATGCGGTGCTCACCATTCTCAAGTATGCCGGGAAACAGAGCAAACGAGCCCGGCGCCTGGTACGCGACGTCGAACGATGGGTCGCGTTGAAAGATCGCTCGTGGATCTTCTCCTTTGAAAGCATCTGCTCGGTTCTCGATATCGACGCCAATGCCATGCGCAACTCGCTGCGCTCATCGCAACTGCGAGCCGAGAAGCACGGCACCGCACGCGTGGTGGTGTTCCATGCCGGTCATCGCACACGCGGACGGCAACGCCGGCTGACTGTGCCGCGCCCACGCCAACGGCTGGTCGTGGCGAAGTAGGTCGCCCTCGCTTTGCCGACCGAGACGGGAGCTCCCTCGGCCAGAGCTCCCGTCTCCTACCCTTCCGATTGCATCCCGCCCCTCACAGTTGTTAGCTGACGGGCAACGATGCACCTCAACCCCTTCTCCTACGAGTTTCATCAAGACCCCTACCCGACCTATCGCTGGCTGCGTGACAACGCACCGCTCTACCACAACCCCGATCTGAGCTTTTATGCTTTGTCGCGTTTCCGTGACGTCGTTGCAGCGTCACAGGACTGGCGCACCTACAGCTCCGCCGAGGGGACGCTCGTCGAGCGCCTCGATCCGCGCATGTTCGAAGCGACGCCGATGATGATCTTCACCGACCCGCCACGCCACGACCGATTGCGCAAGTTGGTCAGCAGCGTCTTCACACCCCGGCGTGTCGCCGAGCTCGAACCGTTCATCCGAGAAGTGACGATCCGGCTCCTCGAACCGCTGGCGGCACAGGGCGGAGGCGACTTCGTCAAAGACTTCTCCGCGCCGCTACCGATGGAAGTCATCTTCACCATGCTCGGTGTTCCGGCCGACGACCGTCGCCAGCTGCGCGGCTGGATGGATCAATCTCTCGACCGTGACCGCGACACACCCGCCATCCCAGCGCGTGCCATCGAAGCTAGCATGCACCTGATGCAATACTGGTTGGGCCTGCTGTGGAGCCTGCGCCGCAATCCCAACGATGGGCTGATCCGTGGCCTGCTCGAAGCGACGATCAGCGACGACGAAGGCGGCGAAAGCAAGCTCAGCGACGGCGAGATCGTCGGATTTTGTTCCTTGCTCGGCGCCGCGGGCAACGAAACCGTCACCAAGTTGTTGGCCAACGCCGCTGTCTTGCTGGCGCGCCAGCCCGACCAGTACGTCAAACTGCTCGGTGCAGCGCAAGCCATTCCCAACGCCGTCGAAGAGGTGCTGCGCTTCTGGCCGCCGTCGCAGTATCAAGGTCGAACGGTCACACGCGACGTCGAATGGTACGGCACCACCGTCGCCGCCGGATCGCGCATCCTCCTACTCACGGGCTCGGCCACCCGCGACGAACGCGAGTACGCCGACGCGGATCGTTTCGACATCGAGCGCAGCATTCCGTTGGCTCTCGGCTTCGGGCAGGGCGTTCATTTCTGCCTTGGCGCTTCACTCGCGCGACTCGAAAGCCGTGTGGCTCTGGAAGAATTCACACGACGCTTCCCGCGCTACGCAATCGACGAGAACCGCTGCCGCCGCGTGCACATGAGCAATGTGCACGGCTTCGAGAGCGTGCCGTTCCAGGTTGTCTAACCTCGATTTATCTACCGGGGGCGCGCAAAGCGACTCGAATTCATCGCCTCGATGCGCTGCGCGACCTCGGTGTACTCGTTGTCGTTGATGTCGACGATACCCCAGTTGTTGTTCTCGCCGTCGAAGCGGCCCTGCGCCGGTTGATCGACGTACTCGAACCAATGAACTCCGACCAGATACGATCTGGCAAACACGTGTTCCATGTAGCGCGCATAGCCGTTGGCCCGGTCGGTCTGCGTGCGGTACACCGGAAAAAACGGCGGATAGGTATTGGGCAGCCCCGAATCCTTGGCGCGAAAACCGGTTTCGCTGATCAGCAAGGGCTTGTTGCTGAGCCGATACAGCTCGTCGAGGTCGGCGAACAAGTCGCCGGTGGCGACGTACCCGTACCGGCCGTAGCTGCCGCGCAGGATGGCAAGGATGTCGGACGGCACTTCGTACTGATTGACGCTCAACACGTCGACGTAGCTGCCGGCGATCTGGGCGATCTCCGGCAGAGTCGTGTAGGCCAGGAAACGCGACCCGAGGATCAAAAGATCCGGGCTCACCGCCCGCAAGGCAGCGTACACCACCGAGTAGTAGCGCTGGGCAATGCGCACCGTGAAGGCGCGCCGAGCCGCTGCCTGCGCCGTTGGTTCGTTCGTGCTGCTGTGCGGTAGCGTGGTGAGCGCTTGCACCGCGTCGAAGCTCGCCAACTGCTGCTCCCAATCGGCGTTGAACGCCGCAAGATCGCCGTGGTACCAGTCGTTGAAGAATTGCTGCAGCGCCAGCTTGCCGGGTGCTCCCGATGGCAAGCGCACGTAGGCGTCGAGGTAGGGCACCGCTTGAACGATGCTGACACCCCATCCGAGCTCGTTGTCCGAGAACACCCCGATGCAATACGGGTCGGCGACACACGAACGCGCGCCGTCGGCCTCCACAGCCGCTCCCGATTCAAAGGACGGATCGAAATAGTCGCGAATGCGCAGGCCAGTAACCCCGGCTGAAAGACCCGGAACTGCCGGAGCACGACCGGCAAACCCGAGGATCTCGGTGTACGGCACGCGGTGTGCAAACAGGCTGTACTCGCTCCACGCACCGATCGTCGTCAGACCCAAGCGTTCGAAACGATCGACCACCGCATCCGACCACGCCTGGGTCGTACCGTAGCGCGCCAGGAGATTGTCTTGGTAGGGTGAACGCCCAAGCGCCGGAGCGTAGTCGCCTTCCGAGGTCACGTGATTCACGCCTGAAGAGAAGTACGCATTTCCCTCCGGAGTCACGAGCCACCACACGCCATTGATCTGCTCGGTGCGGAAGCGGCCGCTGGCCCGCGTCGAGATGCCCCGCCAGCCGAAGTAGGCGTCGACTTCGGCGGCCGGAATCGGACTCAGCGTCGGCGTCGATGTCGGCTGCGGGGTGACGGTCGATGTCCCGGTTGCAGTCGCTGTCGCGGACAACGTTGGACTCAGCGTCACCGTCGACGTGCGGGTTGCAAAAGTCGTTGCAGACGGCGTCGGCCTCGGCGTCACGGTCGAGTTCTGGGTGATACTCACCGTTGGCGTCGGCGTTACCGACGAAGCGTCGTTGCCACAGGCGGTGAAAACGACGCAAGCGACAGCAAAAAACGCAGCTGCAAGAATTCGTCGAATCTGCCAAAACCAATCCACGGAGGCTCCCATTCCTTTCAAGCGCGCTTTGCTTGACGGCCGAAGAGAATCCCGGCGACGCGGCGGATCTGAATCTCATCCGAGCCCTCGGTGATGCGATAGCGGCGGTGGTGGCGATAGATGTGCTCGAACGGCTTGTGGCGCGTGTAGCCGATGCCGCCGTGTACCTGGATGGCCGTATCGGCGGCCTCGCAGACCAAACGATTTGCGCGGTAGTTGCACATCGACACTTTGTCGGTGACATCCATGTGATGCTTCTGATCCATCTGCCACGCCGTCTTGTAGACCAATGTCCGCACCATCTCCGCTTCGGTCTGCAGCTCCGCCAGAGGGAACTGAATGGCCTGGTTGATCCACAACGGCTTCCCGAATACCAACCGCTCTTTGGCGTAGGCCACGCTTTCATTGATGCAATACTGCGCCGCGCCGACACCGGATGCGGCTTGGCGAATGCGATTCTCGTGAACGAAGTGCTGCGCCAGGGCCAGGCCTTTGCCTTCTTCGCCGAAGATGGCGGTGTGCGGCACTCGAACGTCCTTGAGCGTCACCTCGGCATGGTCGCTCGGCATGTTGAATGTCCACCACATTAAGTCGACGCTCAGCCCCGGCGTCGCCGACGGCACGATGAAGCAGGTGATGCCCTCGGCCGCACCCGGCTTGCCGGAGGTGCGCGCAAACACCAGATCGTAGTTGGCGCTGTGCATGCCGGAGTTGAAGCGTTTCTTGCCGTTGATCACCCATTCGTTGCCCTGTCGCAGCGCGGTGGTGTCCAGCCAGGTCGCGTCACTACCATGATCGGGCTCGGTGAGGCCGAATGCGACGCGATGTGTCCCGGTGATCATTCCGGGCAAGAACTCCTTCTTCTGCTCCACGGTGCCGAACGTCGCCATCATGTGCACAACCGGAAAGTTGCCGACGATCGACGCTTCGCTCTGCAGGTCGTTGTGCAAACCCAAACCTTTGGCGGCGAGATGCTCGCGCACGATCGCCAT
>JACQEN010000239.1 GCA_016200585.1 Deltaproteobacteria bacterium | reverse complement strand
GAACAAGGACCTACCAACCAGGGGCGATGGGGAAGTCTAATTGTCGCCGATGGGGAAAGATTCTTGACGCCAGGCACCTCGATGTCCCGCTTCTGGGCGTCCTCCAAAAACGTGCTCTTGGTCGCTTGGTAGACAATCACGAGTCGGGTCCCGTCTCAGAACTCCGTGTACTTCTTACTGGAGCTGGCTGCCTTTTCGACCGGATACTTTGCCCGATTCGCTGCCAGCTTGCTCTCGGCAGCAGCTACTAGATCAACCCCGAGCTTGTCCGCCAGTTGGAGCAGATAGATGAAGACATCCGCGAGTTCCTCACGGACTGCAACGAGCTTGTGTTCGGTTAGCGTTCGACTCTCCGCCTCAGAAAGCCACTGGAAATGTTCGAGCAGCTCGGCTGCTTCCACAGAAAGCGCACAGGCAAGGTTCTTCGGCGAGTGAAACTGTTGCCAATTCCGCTCATCGGCAAACTGGCGAAGCGAATCAATCAACGGTTGCAAAGGGTCGTTCATCAAGCCCCCTGGCTCGGTGGCGTTCAGTGCCAACCTGCATCGCGACGAGCAGCCTCGTGCGTCCTACCCTTCTTTCGCCCGCCGTTTCAAGAACCTGCCCCGACACTTCCAGCCGTCGATTTTGTGAAAGACAGAAAGACCGTTCAGCGCTGAGCGGGGGATCGTTCGAGTCTTCGAGCGCCGCATGCTAGCAGGTAGTCCGCGATCTGGTTGTACTCCAAACGCGGGCGCGTTTCGTCCACTTCCGTAAGGTCCCCGGGCGGGACAAATATGATCATTCCCTTGCGTGCGCGGGTGAGCAGCACCCGGTAGCTGTTCTTTGCGATGTCCAGCGCGCTGTCTTGCTGCCATGCGGATCCGACGACTCGGCGGGCAACCCAGCCGTCCTGATCTCGCCGGAGATCGAGGTCCCAGCAGACAATCGCGTAGTCGACCTCGAGACCCTGTACCTGATACTGGTTTTGCACAGTCTCCAGGGCATTCGACGAACGATAGTCGCCTGAAGCCCCGAGCATCCACGTTGCAATGTCCGGCTTGAAGTCCACGAACAGGCCATGCGCAGCGAGTCGCCGCGCCTGCCCCGACGCGATCAATCCGCTTCGTTGACCGCCAACTGCCTGCGCCTTGGCCCAACGTCTCGCGGTCTCAAGGTCACGTGTAAGCCATACCGTCGCCTCCGCCGCGTTAAGGCTCTGAGCGATCACGGCAGCGTTTCCGGCGGGGCCGTCGATGACCGCTGCAGCCCATCTTTCGATCGCGTCGTTACGGTAGAATCGCATCGACTGAGCGAGATGACCATGCTGCAATCGGGTACGTCTCGCGCGCCACCGTTCGCGTGCGGGCTCTGGCAGAAGTGCGAACGTGTCGTCACCCACCGACACGCGCCATTGCTGCCTCTCTGCCGCGTCGAACCATGCGATCATGCCCAGTTCGCCACGATTGATCGCCTGGTTGTGGCCAATCAGTGCCACAACGACTGACGTATCAGGGAACTGCTTCCGCTGCGCTGCGAGGATCAGGTCGGCTTCATGGTCTTCCAGCTTCTGCCCTACAACAGTCCGGCCCATCTCATACGTACGCTGTGCCTCGTCGAACACGACGACGCGGCCGTCCTCCTGTCCGTGCGCTTGGCCGCGCTTTCCAAGGAACTGATGAGCCTTCACGATCTTGAAGGTGCTTGCCGATACTACGGGTTTGAAGCCTTTCTTCGGGTACCCGGTGATCACCCCCGCCGCACTGCTCCTGCCTCGCAGTCGATATGACGCTTGCAGCGCAACTTGCAGGACTTCCACGAGGGGAGCGTTTCCGGTTACGAATACCGTCTGTGCGCCGAGCTTTCGACTGAACGCGAGGTTAAGGCCAACGAGCGTCTTGCCCGACCCCGGTGCACCTGACAAGAAGATGATTCGGTGTTCATTCGCGGCCAGCGCCGCGTCTATTGCGTTGACGATCTCCTCGGTGTTCTCGTCGATGGCCTGCTTTGGGGCCGCGTGAGTTTCGATTGCTGCAACATCATGCTGACCATACAACGACAACGCGGCGTCTACGATCGATGATGATGGGGCGAAGGACGAGGCTAACCACAGGGCCCGGCTGCGGCTCGTAGTCGTGATCCTACGTTCGAGTGCACGCATCAGAATCTCCCGCAATCCTGTGCCGCCGCTGCATACCAGGGGAGTGGCCAGCATTGCTGCCCAGGGCGGGGTTGCGAAATCCGGAAACTCCGTGGTCGCGGCCACTTTTCCCTTCGTCAGCACCAGCACTGGGACGACGATAGCCCCGCCTTCGGTCCACTCCCGCGTAACGCGATGAAATTCTAAAAGGTTAATCGCGTAGTTCATCACCTGATCGCGGTCCGCGGCGGTGATCTTCGTCCGCTTGAATTCCACGACGAACAATGCGCCCTTGCCTAGTAGGACACAGTCCAGTCGCAGACCGCGCCGACGGAAGTTGAACTCAAGCACGACATCGGCTACGTCGGGCACGTCCGCAACGGCATGACGGACCAGCTGGACCCGCTCCTCAGCCTCGCCTGCGGAGTCCCATTGTTCGAAAGGCCTCTTAAGGACATCGACGCTTTCTTTCCACTCGTTGAACTGGTCGGGTCCGGTCTCAAACGCCTCAGCGGCGGCGCGTCCCGCCAGCTTCTGGGCAATGCGTTCACTCGGATCTTCCAGGAAATCCGGGCGGCTCGCGTCGTACCACGCTGGGCTGACATCTCCAGGAAGGCCAGCGTGCGTCTCGAAGTTCATCGTGTCCTCTGAAGGGGCATTGCGATTTTGGTAATCAACCGTTTCGGCATGGTGACTACCCGATCTCTGGAAGGTCGGCGACCCGAGCGATAACTGTTCGCTGCGTAGGCGCAAGCACTCCATCCGGTCGAACTCGTAGCCCCACGATGCGTACCCGATCGCCGATCGTAACCGTTGTAACGGAAGAATGCGCGCTCGGATTGAATGGTGCGATCTGGAGACTGCGAGGCGTCTCACTACCGGCGCGGCTTTCAACCGCAAGTGCCACAGCAGCGCCGGCGTGGATTCGTCGGGGCGGTTCGGTAAGTATCCCCTCCACAGCTTTGTAGTCGACGATCTCGCGTGCACGGATCACATCTGGCTTTCCCACCAAACGCCCGTCGAAGGCGGAGAACTGTCGTTCTCGGATGCTGTGGCCGAATCCTTCGTCGCCCATGGCTATGCCATTCGGGGGTGACGTAGCACGCCTTTCACCGCCCGCTTCGGTAACGAGCTCGCGTGCGCGAAGAAACACACTCGCGCGCGCGATGTGATAGCCGGGCCATGTTTCCGGCAACCCGAAACGGCGATCCAGTGGATGAAGGGTGCTGCGATGGTGCCGTGCAGTGACGACAGAACTCCAGAGTCGCTCTATGGCGTTGTCGACGCTCTCCCTCGAGAAATCGACCTCAAGTATCCTTTCGAGCACTTCATGGTACGCGGTGCCGAGCCAAACTTTCGGATTGCCGAGAACGAATGCTGAGCTACCGGGGATCTTCGAGATAGAAGCCCGGAGTTGGCATAGCCGCATGGTTTCGGCCAGCGTCGGACTGGTCGCTGGGATCGCGGGGAGGATGAAAGTTCTCACACTAGAAAGGTCTCCGGAGCAGGTCAAACACCGACTTCACAGTCACTTGCTGACAGCCTGCAGCCAGGGCTTGGGCGTATGCCCCCGCGAGCTGCGGTCCGAAGTGGTTCGGGTCTGTATTCCACAGAGGGTGTGCGATGATTTGCGCCCGATTCCCTCGTCGGCCAGCCTGTAGGCCGCCAAAGGTAGTCTGCTGCCAGCCTGGCATTGCCGCGAAGTAGGGGCCTGCAGCTGCAGCATCGACTCCGTGCCAGTACGGCATCGTGAAATCGATTAGAGCTGCTGGATCTAACGCCAGTCGCGCGAGATCCAGCCCCAGCCGCCAGTCGAGGATGCTGTGATATGGCAAGTTGCTAAAGTCTCGGAGGCAATCTGGACAGGATGTCATGCAAGCGTTAGGGCCGGGACCTGCGTGGACCTGACTTACGAGGAACCCGTAGAACGTAGGACTCAACTGACCGACCATGTACTGCAGCAAAGCCTCCGTTTCGGTAGGTTGACCCAACAACGTGGCATATCCGGCGCCGTTCTCCAGGCTATCGGACATGAATACTTGGCCGACGATGTCGCCTGCGGCGTCTCGCAGCACTCGCAGGCCGACCTTGATCTCTCGTTCGTGTACGTCGAGCCGATCCGCCGCTGCGCGACGGGCTAGGAATCCAAATGAGTAGAGCGCCGCACGAACCCCGAGCCCGTCATCTCCGGCGGGAGATTTCCGGATGCCGATCGGCCAGTTTACAACTCCCAATACCATCACGTCGGTGGTCTTGACGGATCCCAAGGCCCTCTGGTCAACACCCGCGCCGACGTCAATTTGCGGGTTGTTCACACCCACGTTTGCAAGGGCTAACCGCGTAACCCAAGTCTCGCCTTGCGCGAGTTTCTCAAAATCGAAAAGGCGACCGTCGTTGTCGTTGATTACGTATACGGTTTCTTGATCGGCCCAGACCTCGAAGTTCGCCCTTTGGGTAAGGGGCAAGGGAGCGATGCCCATTTTTGGGCGGGACGCGCGAGGCGTCCACTCGAACGTTCCGTCGAAATCACGGCTTCGTCCAGGCCACGTACGGAAACCGGCCGGCTGCGCCAAGCTCGTGATCCTGTAGCCGGGATCCTGCTGAGATGTCGCGCCGCATACTGGGCAGCTTGCTGCCGGTGGCTGAGTCCCATCAACAGCTTGGCACAGAGCGCACGTTCCCACCGCGATTACCGGTCCTAGAGGGTTGGGAGCCTCGACGGGTCGATTGCCCTGAGGGCGATAATCAACCACGCCCACGGCAGTGTGGATCAGGCCGTCTTTCACCGTTTCGGCCATCGGGGCGAACTGGCTGATCGCGATATCGAGCTCCCGATCAACCACGTCGTCAGGCGGCCACGGGTGCGCCCGAGTCGGCCGGTCGTGGAAGAGGTATCGGGTTCGGGTAGGAAACCCAAACATCGGTAGAACGCCAGCATTTGCCAAGCGTTCGCTGAGCGCATCCTGTGGGAACCTTGGGTCAGTTGAGTGCTGGGTCACAAGGGGCACCAACTGGTGAACGCAATAGTTGATGAGCGTCTGGCGTTGCGCTTGGAGCGCTGGATCGCTGTAGACTAGAAGCACGTCGGCTACGCGAGCCACTTCGGCAGCGTTCTGTTGAATCCAGTTTGAGACGAGCTGTGCGGTCGGTGCTCCCGGCGGAGCGCCGGCCGGCGGTTGGGCGGGTTGCTGATTCCAATCTTGGGCTCGCCCGAACTCACCATGGACGCTGTCCCCTTCACCATCGGGAAACAGGTTCAACGCAGCGAAGGCTTGGCGGAGAACTTCCTTCGCAAGAACGCGCTTGATGATGTTGTCGCGCCGCATGTCCACGTATGGCTGTGGCGGCGGATCGGAGGTGATGCGTTGCGGTCGCTGAAAATAGTAATCGTCGTGGCTGCGACCTCTGCAGAGAGTAAGCGCAACCGACATGCCCGACCCGCGACGTCCTGCGCGTCCGACACGCTGCTGATAATTGAAGCGCATCGGCGGCATGTTCGCCATCATGACAGCGATAAGGGTGCCGATGTCGACACCGGCCTCCATGGTTGTCGTAACGCTTAACAGGTCAACCGGATCGGTGAGTGGATTCTCCTGCGGGGCAGGCAAGCAGATATCTTGAAATAATCTCTGCCTTCTTCTGGCGTCGGATTTGTTTGTTTGACCAGTCAGTTCCTCGCAATTTAGCCGGAAGAAGTCTCCCGCTTGTGTTGCGAGATAGGAATAGTAATCGGGCGACAGTTGCACCGCTGCGGTCGGCTGCCCAGGTGCGAGCGGGGACAAGCAATCGGCGCAAAACCCTCCTGACGGGTTCAAGTGACTTCGGCGGCACTGCGTGCACTCGAAGCAAGTCGCCGGAGGTCCCATGAGACACAATGCAGGAACGTTCAGGTAGTAGTGCGCCGTGTTCAGACACCCAGAAGCTGTGAGGTAATTGAGAACTTCCGTGATGTACACGCTCGGGTTGAGGCCATGTTGCTGAGCTATTGTGGTCAAATAACCCCGAACGTAACCGGGAGGCGAGGTTAGCGAAGAGCAGGAATGAGTTGACAACCTCTTCCTCGATCCGAATAGGAAGATCGCCCCGTCGGCTCCCTCTTGGACAAGTTGCGACGACGGTGGGTGTGCGATGCGGTCTACGGTTGGAAGTGCGAGGAGAAGCGATTCAATGCTTCGTCTCCCTGATGCGAAAATGACGTCCATCAACTCGACCTGGGACCTATCTTGCACGCGGCCCAGGTGCGTCTGCTGCTGCGGCGTGAGTTGCCCCTGCGGTGTCTGAATAGGTGCCGCACCTGGCGGCCACATGTACAAGTCTCTCCAACTTCCTTGCTGATCCTGCGGGTCCGTCCAAAGGACGTTTTGTGTATATCCCGCTGGGTTCATCCCCTCCGCAAGCATCCGCGCGGCGACGTCGCCGACTATCTGGCTCAGACGGAAGGGACCAGCGGCGGCGCGTTGAAGAATCCGCTGAGCAGCTTGCTGATTTGTCAGCCCCGGGTAATTTGCGCATAGAATCCCGGCCGTCGCGGCATTCACAGCCATCGCAATGGTTGTCGCGTCGCCTGGATGGACGCTGGCAAAGGTTGTCGCGGCAGCCATATCCTGAGGAGAGAGTTGTTGTCCCAAACATTGAGCTCTAAATGCTTGTGGCCCAGAGCCCTGCTGGCCGAGTGCCTCGACAAGGGCCTGGCGGAGGGCATCTCGATAGTGCGAGAAACGCATTCCGGCAGACAGCTTTGCTGCGTCCTGGCGGCTGTCCGAAAACACCACAAGCTTTCGATTTGTTGACAGCGGTGGACGCGAGAGATCACGCAGCAGGACATCCGAGAGGACCTGAGCGATCTTCTGAAAGCCTGTGCGCTGTGTTCGAATGGGCGAAGTGATCACGTCCCTTCCACGCCAGTCTGCATCACAGCGAGGGCAGATGGCGGGGTACGTCTCTCGACCCGATGGAGGAGCCGGCGGCGAAGGTCTATGAATCGATGGAACATAGTATAGGTAGCCTGGAACTCCTCCACCGGCAGCCAAGCCGACCTTTCCGTCGACGGGATCGAGAGTTGCTTGCCGCCAAGCGCGGGGGACGGAAGGCGCACCCGCAGCAGTTCCTGCGCTTTTCTGTGTCCAGGACGGCGTTGTGGGCGTCAGGTTGCCGCTAGCTGGCCAGAAGACCGCATACCGCTCGTAATCGCGGTCGAACGAGCCCACGTCCGGCGCCGCCTCCAGATTGGGATAGTCTGGAGTCAGATACCATTCGTTGGGGTTGCCTGTGTCGCTCCGGTAGCCCCCGAAGAAGACTTCGCCGCATGCTTCACAATAGAGGAGCTCGAGCACACGTGAGCCACATTGGCATGTCAGTGTCGGTACGTAGTGCAGCGAGCCCGAAGGACACGGTCCCAATCTCGCCGGAGTCTGCGTACATCCCGAGTCGGTGCATACCCACAACCCTTGAAGGTTCCGTAGCATGAGATGGATACGCATAGGCAGTGGAGCAACTCCGGCAGCGTTGCGGGCATGTGAGAGGGCGGTCAGTAGACCATCGACAGCATCAATCGCCTGCTGTGGCTGGGCAGCAGGAAACAGGAGAGGCGCAAGCGGCTCTGGCGCATGTGGGACGATTACGTTGTTTATCGTCGAGGCGAGACGCAGAGCATCGGGAACTTGGAGGTGCTGCAGAACGAATCCAAGTGATTCTTGGTATGCGATTCCTGGCGGCGCTGCGGGTACTCCGATGGCCGCGAGCAGTGTACTCGTCTCTTGCGGAAGAACTGGGTTACCGCCCGCCCGGACTGCCTGACTGAACTGAGCAAGAGCGGTCACGTGTGGCGACAGTGCACCCGGTGCCGTAGGATTGGGTGGAACAACATAGCTCGGGCCGTCGATCACTTGGAATCGGTTTCGGTCGCGACCGAAAAATTGCTCGAAGATATGCAACCTCTGTTCCGGGCGTCCCTCGATAGGTGTGAAGCTCGTCAACCACCAGGTGAAACACCCGATCCGCCGAGCCCTGAAGCCACAATCGCGTTTGATCGAAGATCGTAGCCTCGATTGCTCTCATTAGCATGATGTTGAGCATTGAGTAGTTGGTGATCAGGATGTCGGGCGGTGCATCCTGCATATCCCATCGAGACCACATCTCTGCGCCGTCCATGCTCTGGAAGAAACGGTCTGCTGGGTTGCCCGCCACCGCCCGGGCATCTTGATCGATGCTGCGAAGTTCATCGCGCAAGCGGGCGGTGTCGCTGCCAGACACAGGCGTGCGACCGGTATAGCGACCGAAGTAGATCAGATTGCCGTGCCGGTTCGCTTGCATCCAGGCTCGCGTATTTTGTCCATCCAGAGCCGTACGGAGCCGCGCTAGCTGATCCTCCACGAGTGCGTTTAAGGGGTAAAGAATCAAGGCTCGAATCGCAGCTGGCCGACTCTCGTGCGCGCGCTGCGAGACACGCGGTGCGCCAAACCGTCGCTGCGTAGGACCTCGAAGCGTATCATAGTCCGGATTCCACCAATCCCACTGCGGAGGTCGATTACCAGGTGCAGGCCATGTTGCGGATTCGCGCACGATGGATGCAACCACCGGCAGCAGGAAGCACTCCGTTTTCCCGGAACCCGTCCCGGTCGTAACGACGGCGTCCTTCCCGTTGACCAGCACTTCGCGAAAGACATCGAGTTGGTGCAGGTGAAGAGTGTAGTTCGCCGGAAACAGCCCTTGCGATATGAACTCAGTAGCTGCGGCGATCTCGGCTGGCTGCCAGGTTCCGGCAAGGATGGTCTGGGTTGCCTGTGGGAGGGTCTGGTTCGAGGACTGATATGCGGGAACAGGCTCGATCAGGGGGCGTCGATAGATGCGCCCATCCTGATCGAGGAGCTGACGTCGTTCCGTCGTGAGGTCCGAGTACCGGAGGTCAAACGGGCTTTCCAGATATCTGAGATACATGTCTCTCAGGTTTTCGAAGAACCGAATCGGGTTGCTCATTAAATCTCCTGCTGGAGCAGCTGTGCAGCAAACTGCGCCACATGGTGAGGAACTTCAGAGTATTCGACGCGACCCGATGGTGCATCGAATTGCGGAAGACGACCTGAGCAGAGAATAACGGCTCTCTCCATCAGAAGAGGCGGCCTAAACACGGCAGGTGTCGAAAGCACCTGATGGCCGGCATCGTATGCGATAATGCCACGCCGTTTGCGGAGGATGGCATACTTGCCGACTTGAACAGGAACCTGGTACGAATCATTGCGCCAGCGTAAGTAATAGAAGCGCTGGTGCTTCATGATGAATCGGAAGAGCCCCATTTGAGCGCTCCGGGCGTCGGCGGGGGGCACTTCTACCCACTGCCGGCGGGAAACCGAGAAACGGTGCACGAGCCAACCCGGCGTCTCGGGTATGGATGACCGATGCCAGGCGACCGGATCGCGTACACTTGGTATTGCAGAGAGTATGGTCATTGGGGCCGCTCTCTGGATCCGGAACCCTATCGTTGCCGCACGCTCGCAAACCATGCATTGGGTGGCACCTCGCACTAGGACCAGTTGCGGCATACCTTCGACTTGCGAAGCCAGCACCTCAACATCATCGATCTGATCGAGGCGTTCGAAGAGAGCAGGAGAGCGTGCGCCGCAGAGCAGTCCACTCACGCTAGCATCGGATGCAAACGCGACCGCGGGCGGCACCACTCGCCAACTCTTCTCTGTCTGGCCAGCGAAAAACTCCACGTGACCAAGTCGTTGCAGCGTGAACCGAACCCGTTGGTAGAGCGGAAGGTCAGAATCTGCGCCTGCATGTTCCCCTTCGTCACCCGGCTCATCTGGCAGACTGGTGTTCTCCTGAGAATGAAGCTCCTCCACTGCAGCACGGAACTGGGACCACGACCCCTGTCCCTTCGCCGAGAGCCACAGCAGGATGTGGTCGAGACTCATCGAGCCCTCCTCCACAGTCCCCGTGCGTGACGTTTGTACTGGCGCCAGAGTTCCACTGCTGCGTCGGTTGGAGGTTCGACCGCAAGCCCTTTTCGCCCAGCGTCGAGAATCAGTCTGCACCAGTGGTAAAGTCCGGGCGGGGTCTCGCTTCGCTTTAATCCCGTCGCGATGCTGCAGGGTCGATCAAGTTCACCGACAAGTAGAATGCGGGTAGAGCGTTTATCGCAGGCAAGAGGCTGAGCGGGGAGTGCCCAAACAGGAAGGAACGACGGCGAGGCTATGCCCTGGGCGCCGCGAACATCGCGCCGTGAGACAGCTTCCAGAACCTGGCCAGGCATCGCACCAAGGAGAACAGGGTTGGTCGGGACAACGTGAATGATCCTGCGCTGGTCCATTACTTCCCCGAACGCCTCGGCATCAGCGAAAGGGCATACGAGAGGACCGCAGACCGCAATGCGATTGGCAGTCCCAAAGGCTCCACGTGAAGGAGGTAAGGGGAATGAATAGGCTGCCCAAGCCTTCCAGGTCCGCTCCAGCTGGATCAGTGAATATGTCTTGCTGACGTTGTTGCACCAGACTTGATGAAACCTTGGCTCATCCCATCCTAGCGCGGTGTAGCTGCCTTGCTCCGACGCAGCCGCCTCCTGTCCGTCGATGAGAACGGTCTGAGTGTGCGCTGGGTCACCATACACACGGATTGCCGGTGGATATCCAGCAAGCCAGGAGCTGTATCCAAGCGATAGTCCACCCTCGAGTGCAATCTCGATCTCGGGACGAGGTCGAAGCGCGTTGAAAATGTCGGCACCGTCTACCAGCGGCACAGGGATTTGCGGTACAAGGCCGCGAACTCGGCCATTACCGTCGACATTGTTGAGGATGACCCAGCCTTGCGGCGCGCCGTCGTCTTCTCCCATTTGTTTCCAGGTTCCACACCCGGCTTCTCGCAAGACCTCCTCGACAGCATGGAGCGTTGACGTTGTGCAGAGCACAGCATGCTCACGCCCGAGAACCATGTGAGAACAAGAGACGAACCCGCGGTGAGTGGTTCCGGCCCCAAGAACGAAGATCTCGCGCCCGGACAGCAACCAGTCCTGACCGGATGATTTGTCGGTCCAGACGATTCCGTTCCGAAGGACGGCACCGAGTCCATCGGGCACAAGGTCCTGATACCACTCGTCGCCTACGGCGAGGATGTCGATCGAGCCGGCGTTGGTCAACAGAGTGCATTCTTCCGGGAGTCCCTCGGGGCGTCTCAGCAACAAAGCGATCTTGCAATATCCACCGCGCTCGAAAAGGAGCCGCACCTCTATGTCGGCAGCCCTCTTCCGACCTGCTTTCGGCTGACCGTCGCCGGCATCCGTAGAATTGGTTGATTTTCGTACAGCGGGCGGGCCTGTTCGTGACGGACGGTACTGAGTGGTGCTTCTCTTGCGCTCTCCACGGGAGGAGGATGCCTCTTCATCACCGGAAAGGAGGCTGACCTCAGCCTCGTCTCCGAGGCGTTCTCCTTCGTCAGCCCTACGCTGGGCTTCTGCCTCCGCTGCAACACGGCCTTCCTCTGCCTTGCGGCGCGCCTCTTCCTCGGCTCGTTCCTGAGCTTCTTGCTCCGCC